>NZ_JACJRC010000024.1 GCF_014697025.1 Alkalinema sp. FACHB-956
AACCGACTACTCTGTCAAACAACCCCCGTTCGCTCAACCCTTCTGGCTCTCTTGACGCTCTCAGTTGTCTTTACAATACCGGCATTCCCAGGACTTGAACAGCTTTTTGCCATACTGAGAATTGCTGCAACCCATCTCAGTGTCTAGCGATTCTTAAAAAACTGTGTTAGCATCAGGGCAATTATTTCTCTCATTTCCAAAGCAAATGAGTAAGGTTCTGGTGCTGAATGCGTCCTACGAACCACTGAATATCACCAGTTGGCGAAGGGCGATCGTCTTATTGCTGAAAGGCAAAGCAGAGCAGCTTGAGCATAATGGGAAGTACGTCTATGCAGATTTCCCCCTTCCCTCCGTGATTCGATTGCGCCAGTACGTGCGCGTACCCTATACAGAAATTGCGCTGACCCGAAAAAATCTGCTGCACCGAGACGGGCACAGTTGCCAGTACTGCGGCTACAGTGGCGATGACCTGACCCTGGATCATGTAATTCCTCGATCGCGCGGTGGCCAGGACACGTGGGAAAACATTGCAGTGGCCTGTGTACGCTGTAATGTCAAAAAGGGCAATCGTACCCCTAAGGAAGCGGGAATGTCATTGCTGAAGAAACCCCACAAACCCCATAGCAGCCTTTACTTTGAAGTAGCGAAATATGTCAAAGGCGGCGCAAATCAAGAGTGGCGGAAATATGTGATTGGAGCCTAGGTGCGCACTAAACCCTTGACTGGCATTGAGCTTCAGTAACCAGTTCGGCTGAGCTAGATGGCCAACGATCGGAAGCTCGATCGGTCATCTGACCCTAACTTTTCCTGAACCTGCTAGCCTAGAGAAGGTCTTTTCTTCCCCTCTTCCATGGCAGCGCAAACCGGTGTGACTTCACAATCGACCCCAGCCCGATCGGACAATGACTGGCGGCTGTTTCTGCAACTCTTGCCCTACGCCAAGCGCTATCGCCAGTTGTTAATTACAGCCGTGGTTCTGTTGATTCCCAGTGCGATCGCACGGGCCATTCAACCGATCGTCATTGGGCAAGCTATTTCGCTACTGCGGCAGGAAGATTCGACGTGGCAGTTTTTGCAGAGCTGGGATCTCTCAACGGGACTGAATTTTTTGGCCTTGCTGCTGTTGGTGACGATCGCCGGTCGATTAGTGTTTGATGCCACCCAAGGGTATTTGGTGCAAAAAGCCGGACAACGGATGACGGCGGATATTCGCTATGACCTCTTTACCCATGTGACCTCCTTAGCAGTGCGATTTTTCGATCGGACGCCCGTGGGCAAGTTGATTACTCGCCTCACCAGTGATGTAGATGCCTTGGGTGAAGTGTTTTCTACCGGGGCGATCGGGATCATTGGTGATTTTATTTTGATGTTGGTCATCACTGTTTTAATGTTTACGAAACAGTGGCAACTCGCGACTTTGTTAGTTTTGATTCTAATACCCACCTCCCTATTAATTGTCTATTTACAAAAGCAATATCGCACAGCCAACTATGCCTCACGGGAAGAGCTTTCTAGCTTGAATGCAAGCCTACAAGAAAACATTCTGGGAGTCAGTGTTGTTCAACTCTTTCGACGAGAACAAATCAATAGTCAACTTTTTAACCAAACCAATCGGAATTATATTCGGGAAGTCGATCGCACCATTTTCTATGATTCTGCTGTGTCCGCAACGTTAGAGTGGGTGTCCTTGATTGCGATCGCGGGTGTGTTGGCGATCGGGGGGAAATTTGTCAATGATAGCAATCTAGGGTTCGGAACACTCTCTGCCTTTATTTTGTTTGCCCAGACGTTATTTGATCCATTGCGCCAGTTTGCGGAGAAGTTCACCGCCATCCAATCGGGATTTACTGCCGTTGAGCGGATCAATGATGTCTTGAATGAACCGATCGAAATTAAGGATCGGGTTCAACATTTTCAACAAATTGACCATGGCGTGGGAGAAATCCGTTTTGAAAACGTTTCCTTTGGCTACAAGCCTGGAGAATACGTGCTTCATAACCTCGATTTCACCATTCAACCGGGTGAAAAAGTCGCCCTTGTTGGCCCGACGGGCGCGGGTAAAAGTTCCATCATCCGCCTGCTGAGCCGACTGTATGAACCCCAAGAAGGCCGCATTTTGTTGGACGGGGTGGATATTCGGAATTTGCCACAGGCAGAACTGCGCCGCCGCATTGGAATTATTTTGCAAGATGGTTTTATCTTTGCCGGGGATGTGAAAGGCAATATTACCCTCGGAGAGGAATATGCCATGGCGGAGATCCAAACGGCTGCTGAGAGCACCAATGTCTCCCAACTGATTGAACAGTTACCCCAGGGCTACAACACCCAGTTACGGGAGCGGGGAACCAATCTGTCCGGCGGCCAAAAACAATTAATTGCCTTCGCCCGCGCAGCCATTCGCGATCCCAAAATTCTAGTTTTGGATGAGGCGACTTCCAGCTTGGATGTGGGAACCGAAGCGCTCATTCAGGAGGCGTTGGAACGAATGCTGGAAAACCGCACTGCAATTATCATCGCCCACCGATTGTCTACCATTCGAAATGTCGATCGCATCCTAGTTCTCAAACGGGGCAAACTGATTGAAAGTGGTCGCCACGAAGATCTGATTGCTCAGGATGGCTTATATGCCAGTCTTTATAAATTACAAATGCTGGATCTCTAGTGCTAGGTTCCTATTATGTTGGCTCTCTAGTAGCAGCATAGTATTGCCGATAAAATTTGTTAATTAATTGATTAATTGATTGGTTAAGCAGTTGAGATTATGTTGATTTTTTAATCACTCATCTGCAATTCGATCGTGTCCCCGACTTCCGCCTGTAGGATAGCTTGTGCATTGCCACGATTGATTGCAAGTTCTAAATACCCATGACTGCCGATCAGCCCGATCGGGCTTCCCTGACGGACATCAGCATAGGTAAACTGTCCGGGATAGCGGGTCTGCTGGAATTGCAATTGCCAAGACCATCCTTGAACGAACGCGGCGGGGAAATTGGTGATCAGGTTGCCGAAGTGATCGATCGCTTGAATGCAGCCATGGTAGGTATTGCGGGACAGTTGTCTGAGCGGAAACTGGAGCTGTACTAGGCTGGCAGGATCGATCGGGGTGCCTAAGGCTTCGATCGGAATCCCCTTAGCAAGATAGGCCGCAACGGGAGCAAAAATATCTCGACCATGGAATGTGGTACTGGGACTCGCCGATCGCCAATAGTCGGCATTGGTGAGTTCTACGGCCTGAACGATCGCTTGCTGAGCCAGCACGCCACTCAGCAAGCCATTATCCGGCGCAACAAAATAGGCATTCTCCGTTTGCACCGCGATCGCCCGCCGCTGACTACCTACCCCTGGATCAACGATCGCGACATGGATGGCCCCTGGGGGAAAATAGGCATAGGCCATCAACAGCTGAAACCGAGCGACGGCAATATCTTGGGGCGGAATCCCATGGGTCAAATCCACGATCGTGGCCGTGGGCAGAATACCTAAAATGACGCCTTTCAGGATGCCGACATAGCTATCTTGCCAACCAAAATCACTAAGCAACGTTAAGAGCTGCATAAAACAACGTAAATTTTAGTATCAAAGAATACCGTTTTAATGGGTTGTGGTAATGTGGAAAAAGGGTGTTTATGGATTGAGTGCGTTGAGGATTCCCTGCGTAGCACCGAGTCATACCTGCTAGCCATCAAGCTAGTCATGCCAGCACCCGATCGCTCAAAAGACTGTAGGACAAAAATCCAGTAGGAGGTTATATGGTAGATCAAAATCGTCAATCCATCGCTCAAGTCAAAGCAGCCCATCGTGAAAATTTACGGCGGAATTTGCAGCAACGGATGGAAGCTGCCCGGACTCGTGGAGATCAGCAACTTCTAAAACTGTTAGAACAGGAAGCCAGCTATCTTCAATAGGTTTGCTTTCCTCGGTCTACTTCAATAGTTGGCTTCGATCATTCGATTAAAAGTCTGCTTCGATCAAAAATGCCAGTGCGCCCTTCCAGACTCTCCACAGGTTGGGTGCATTGGCATTTTTGAGAAGTGGCCGTAATTTGAGGAGTCGCTGTCAAGGGTCAGCATGGCCTTTGGCTTCCCTCCGTTGCCCCAAATCGATCGTGAGCAGTGCTAAGATACCCAAGGCTATCGTTACCCTTTCTGTCGGCAACAATACATTGCTAGTTGCGTCATGGCCTTCAGTATGATTCTGTCAGCATGATTTTGCTAGTAACCTTATCCTCTTTCATGGGCATATCTGGGATGACTCGTCACTCTTTGTACTCCGGTTCGTTGGCACTGTTGGCGGCTCTGTGCTTGGCTCCCGTTGCCCAAGCCCAGGACTCTCGGTTCATTGCCCAGGCTGACCCCAGCGAATTGCGTCCCCTTGCGCAGGATACCAGCATTCTGAATGTCCAAGCGGGACAGAACTTGATGAAGGAAGCCAGCGATGCTTCTGGGGCCAAAAACTACGGGCTGGCAGTGAAGAAGTTACAGGAAGCGCGGCAAGTCTTTAACCAACTCTCCAACTTCCATCAAGACTTGGTTGGGAGCTTTTCGGGATTAGACATCCGCATTTCCAATGCCCAACGCACCCGTGCTTTGAAGGCGGCGCAACTGCGGGACGAAGCAACCTACCAGTTGGCGATCGCCCACCGCGCCAACAACCAACCGGAACTGGCGGTACCGCTGCTGATCCAGGTGCTTCGGAGCCAAAGCCCCACCCGCGACATGGGTAAACAAGCCTATGGGCAACTGCTGGAAATTGGCTTTGTCGATCTGCCCTATCCCAGTCCAAAGGAAGGCGAGGCGGCTCCCACGGTGACGATCGGGCCAGGGGCTGGAATCCTCAGCATTCCTGGGGGCGATCAACTGATGGCCGATGCGGTCAATGCTGTGACGGCTAGCAACTATCCCTTGGCGCAAACCAAGCTCAAGGAAGCTCGTCAAGCTTTCAATCAACTGTCGAACTTTTACCAAGATTTGGCAAGCGTATTTTCCGGCATTGATACCCCGATCGCCGATAGTACCCGCCAAAAAGCGTTGAAAACGGCCCAGAGTCGTGACGAAGCCACCTACCAATTGGCGCTCGTTCACCGGGCTCAAAATCAGCCGGAACTGGCCGTGCCGCTGTTGGTGCAAATCGTCCGCAGTCAACAGCCCACCCGCGATCTGGGACGCAAAGCCTACGCCCAACTGGTGGAGCTGGGATTTGCCGATACGCCCTATCCCCGCACCACCCAATCCGCCAGCGGGCGCTAAGCTAAGCTAGCGATCGCTGACCCTAACAAACGCTGAATTAACGAACGCTGACAAATCGTTCCCGCGCGATCGTCCGCAGCCGATTGACATCCTCTCGCCGAGACACCGACAAAGGAACCGTGCTTTTCACGGATTCCACAATCAGCTCCGTCCGCAGGGGTTGGTTGAGGTAGAGGGCTTTGTACAAGGCTGTGACGATCGCCTGTTCGATTTCAGCGCCACTAAAGCCATCGGTGGCGGCGACGAGGGCATTGAAGTCGAACTGAGCTGGATCCTGCTTCCGTCGAACCAGGTGCAGTTGCAGAATCGTAGCTCGCTCCTGGGCATCGGGCAAATCAACGAAGAAGATCTCGTCAAAACGCCCTTTCCGTAGCAGTTCCGGCGGAATTTTCGACAAGTCATTGGCCGTTGCGATGACAAACACTTCCTGGGATTTTTCCTGCATCCAGGTGAGAAACGAGCCAAACATGCGCTGGCTTAAACCGCCGTCGGAATCGCTGTTGGAGGTGCCAAAGCTTTTTTCGATTTCGTCAATCCAGAGGACGGCTGGAGCCATGGATTCCGCTAGGCTCAGAGCGTTACGGAAGTTTTTTTCGGATTCGCCGACATATTTGTCATAGAGGCGGCCTGCATCCAGCTTGAGCAAGGGCATTTTCCAGGCTTTGGCGATCGCTTTCGCTGCTAAGGATTTACCGCAGCCCTGAATCCCCACAATCAAAATGCCCTTGGGGGGTTGCAGATTCCATTCCCGCGCCTGGGGAGAAAAGCCAACTTTAGCCTGGTTGAGCCATTGCTTCAGCCCTGCAAATCCGCCCCATTGCAGCGGTGCGTGATCGACGGGGAAGTATTCCAGCATACTTTCTTCCCGAATCACTTGGGCTTTGCGGTTTAGGACACGATCGATATCCTGGACTGTGAGTTTGCCATCTTCCAAGGCGGCGTAGGCCACCACTTTGCGAGCCTGTTGCAGGGTCATGCCGGAGAGCGCCTGGACTAAGGTTTGGATCTCGTTGTCTTGGATTTCAATCTGGACGCGATTTTTGGCCCGCAGCGATCGCACAGTGGCCATGACGGCTTGATGGAGTTCATCTCGGGCAGGCAATTTGAGATCGTAGTAAACGGCTTCGTGGGTGACTTCCTGGGGCAGGGTGACGCTATTGCCTGTGAGGATGATGGCCGATCGGGATTGGGAAAAGGTTTGCACTAATTCCCGAAACTGCCGTGCGACCGTCGCATCTTCTAGGTAAACCGCAAAGTCTTTCAGCCAAAAAATAGCGCTCAGGTTGAGTTCCTGTATCCGTTTCAGAACTTCCAGGGGTTCGTGGGAATTGTCATAGGCGGTGGGCTGACTGCTGGGGGCACAGTCGTTTTGCCAGCGGTTATCGACTGAAACGGACGATCGGGTGAGTCCTTGGGTAATGCTCCATTCCATCAGGGTACGGCCCATTTCCTGGGTGGCGGCTTGCAGGAGTCCTTGGACGCGCTCTTCTTCAACGGTTTCAAAGACAATCAGGGGATGGAAGGACAGTATCAGGGTTTGGAGTTCGTGAACCCGAGCCTGCATGGAAGGACAAAGAGTAGGAAGCGCCATGGGTAGTTTCAAGTAATCAGCGTTGCATGAAATTCAGAGGGAATGCCCTGGGAACACCTTACGATCGCCTGCGATCGCCGCAGGAGCGGCTAGACTGGCGACTAACCCTTAGAATTCCCAGCAAAGCTACCTTCATCACGGCAGGAGTCAATTACAGAGACGACCGCCTAGGAAATCTGAGAAATCAGCAGATTGAGAATCACGATCTCCAGGGAATCGATCGTGATTCTGGGAGAGGCTAAACATTGATGGGATATGGTTGATTGTCGCCTCCTTGATTCAAGATTTTTCCGCATCCATTCCCATGGCCAACTACGTTTGTAGCTTCGTTTGTAGCTTATCTTATGATTTCAAGATAACTTCTATCAGTATTAAAACCAGCATCAACTCTGAGGCTACTTTCGTGAATGTCAGAAATAGCTGATTTTTCTAAAATATTCACTCTTCAATATTCATCTTAAGGATTGACTAAGAAATCACATCTCCGATTCATTTACCCATCCCTCTACTTATCCCCTTGAAATTTCATGTCTCCGCGGTTCCCTTAGCCCTGTCTCCGAGTTGTTTCAGTTCAAGGCAGATTACCGACAATAAAACAGAGTTTGCGATCGCGAGTCTTGTATTTACGATCGCAAGTCTTGTATTTGCGATCGCGAGTCTTGTAGAAGTCTTGCTAATTGCAAACTTTGTTAAATCCACGCCATTTCTTAACCAAGGCCACCCGATTGCGCAGTACAGTGGAAGCATACCCTGCATCACCGTTCACAGACACACCGTTCACAGACACCGTTCACAGACACACCCACAGTCAGCATCTACAGCCATCTACTGGCAGCCTTACGCGCTGACAGGCTTGCTCACTGACAGTCTTACGTACTGGCAGCCTTACCTACTGACAGCCTTACACACTGCACCGTCACTCACGATCGGCCATATTCACTTTTTTAAGGAGGCGGCAATGGGGATCGCCACAGTTAACCCATCCACTGGAGAAATTGTCAAAACCTTTGAACCCATTACAGATCAAGCATTAGACAATAAACTCAACAAAGCAGCGAAAGCCTTTCGCCAGTACCAACAGATCCCGATCGCCCAACGCGCCCACTGGCTCCAGCAAGCCGCCGATCGCCTAGAAGCCCACAAAGAACAGTACGGACGCCTGATGACCGTGGAAATGGGCAAACCCATCAAATCCGCGATCGCCGAAGTCGAAAAATGTGCCTGGGTCTGTCGCTTCTATGCCGATCATGCGGAAGCCTTCCTGCAACCCACCCCGATCGCCACCGATGCCACTGAAAGCTACGTCATTTATCAACCCCTCGGGGCGATTTTGGCCGTGATGCCGTGGAATTTTCCCTTCTGGCAAGTGTTTCGGTTTGCGGCTCCAGCGCTGATGGTGGGCAATGTGGGCCTGCTGAAACATGCCTCCAACGTACCCCAGTCGGCCTTGGCGATCGAACAACTTCTGTTGGACGCAGGTTTCCCGGAAGGCGTATTTCAAACCCTGCTGATTGGGGCCGATCGAGTGGCTCCCTTAATGGCCGATTCCCGCGTTGCCGCCGCCACCTTAACCGGGAGCGAACCCGCAGGCATGAGTTTAGCCATAGCCGCTGGGCAAAATCTCAAAAAAGTGGTGTTGGAATTGGGCGGGAGTGATCCCTTCATCGTCATGCCCACCGCTGATTTGGACGCTGCTGTTGCCGCCGCTGTCACCTCCCGGATGGTAAATAACGGCCAAACCTGCATTGCCGCCAAACGCTTTATCGTCCATGAAGCGATCGCCGATGCCTTCACCCACAAACTCACTGAAAAGTTTGCCGCCCTCAAGGTGGGTGACCCGCTTTTGCCCGAAACGGACGTTGGCCCCCTCGCCACTCCGAAAATTTTGCAGGATCTCGATCGCCAAGTGCGAGAAACGGTGCTGCGGGGCGCAAAGGTTGTGATTGGTGGCCATCCCCTCGATCGCCCCGGTGACTTCTACGCACCCACCATCCTGACCGACATTCCCCACCACAGCCCCGGTCGCACCGAAGAATTTTTTGGCCCGGTGGCATTGTTGTTCCGCGTCATGGACTTGGATGGCGCGATCGACTTGGCAAACGCCACCCAATTTGGCCTAGGGGCGAGTGCTTGGACGAATGACCTGACGGAAAAAGCACGATTTATTCAAGAACTCCAAGCCGGCTCGGTCTTTGTGAATGGCATGGTTAAATCCGATCCTCGGCTGCCCTTTGGTGGAATTAAGCGATCGGGCATTGGCCGAGAACTGGGGCGAGAAGGGCTCCTGGAATTCGCCAATATCAAAACGATTTGGGTCCAATAATCGCCCGAGTTTCACCCATCCCAAATCCTCTGCGATCGCCCCAATGTCCTAGCGGGTTCTGCGCAATTTAATTTTTGACAGTGGTGGACTGACACAAACCCATCAAAAATCCACATCGTTTGGAGAACCGCATACACCATTTCTTTCGCATCATGATGAATGATTGATTCTAAAAGACTACACAATACGATCGGTTATGGTTGAACTCAATACCGCTGAACTCTTGGTCAAATGCTTGGAAAATGAAGGGGTGGACTATATCTTTGGCCTCCCTGGCGAAGAGAATTTACACGTTCTCCAAGCCCTCAAGCATTCCAGTATTCAATTCATCACCGTTCGCCATGAGCAAGGGGCTGCCTTCATGGCTGATGTCTATGGACGCTTAACGGGCAAAGCGGGCGTCTGTCTGTCTACCCTGGGGCCGGGGGCCACTAATTTGATGACCGGGGTCGCCGATGCCAACCTCGATCGTGCCCCTTTAGTCGCCATCACTGGACAAGTCGGCACCGATCGGATGCATATTGAGTCCCACCAGTATCTCGATCTGGTGGCCATGTTTGCCCCTGTCACCAAGTGGAATGCCCAAATTGTCCGCCCCGGCATCACCCCGGAAGTGGTGCGTCGGGCCTTCAAGTTAGCCCAGACAGAAAAACCCGGCGCAGTCCATATTGATTTGCCAGAAAATATTGCAGCCATGACGGCCCCAGGCTATCCCCTACAAAAGCATGACTTAGAAAAAACCTTCGCCTCCTTTCACAGTATTGAAACCGCCGCCACCGCCATTTCCCAAGCCAAGAATCCCATTATTTTGGTCGGCAATGGTGCCATTCGGGCCTCTGCCAGCCCTGCGGTCACCCGTTTTGCCCAACAGTTGAATATTCCCGTTGCCAATACCTTTATGGGGAAAGGCGTGATTCCCTATACGTCTCCCCTTGCATTGTGGTCAGTGGGATTGCAGTCCCGAGACTTCATTACCTGCGGTTTTGAACGATCGGATTTGGTAATTTGTATTGGCTATGATTTAGTGGAATATTCGCCCAAAAAATGGAATCCTGATAGTCAGATTCCCGTCATTCATATTGATGCCACCCCTGCTGAAGTCGATAGCAGTTACATTCCCATTGCAGAAGTCATTGGCGATATTTCCGATTCCCTTGAGGAGATTTTGAAACGGGTCGATCGTCAGGGTAAACCCACCCCCTACGGATTAGAACTCCGCGAAAACATTGTGGCGGACTACGAATATTACGCCCAGGATACGGAATTCCCCATTAAGCCCCAAAAAATTATCTACGACCTGCGGAAAGTCATGGGAGGGGATGACATTGTCATTTCCGACGTGGGTGCCCACAAAATGTGGATGGCGCGGCATTATCACTGCGAAAAACCCAACACTTGTTTGATCTCCAATGGCTTTGCCGCCATGGGAATTGCCATTCCGGGGGCGATCGCGGCGAAGTTAGTCTATCCCGATCGCAAGGTAGTGGCCGTCTCCGGGGATGGGGGATTTATGATGAACTGCCAGGAACTGGAAACGGCTTTACGCATCGGCACCAATTTTGTCACGCTCATTTTTAATGATGGAGCCTATGGCCTGATTGATTGGAAACAACATAACTATTTTGGGGAATCAGCTTTTATTCAGTTTAGCAATCCCGATTTCGTTAAATTCGCAGAAAGTATGGGACTCAAAGGTTATCGAGTCACCCAGACCGCAGACCTACTGCCAACCCTCCAAGAAGCACTGGCGCAATCGGTGCCTGCCGTGATTGATTGCCCGGTGGACTATCGTGAAAATCTAAAGTTCACCCAGCGATCGGGGGAAGTGGTTTGCAATATCTAGCCCCTTCCCACTGTTCCCCTTTCCACTATGCCTCCTTGACGACTGTACCTACTTCCTAATTCGCCCAAAGAATTAATCCCAAATCATAGGGACTCCCCAGATTTTCATGGTGGGGCAAAATCCGTAGGGAGAAGCCCTGAAGGCCACTGGTGCGGTAGGTAACCTGTCCGGTAAAAATACAGTGCCCCTGCTCATCCTTGCCCTCAAAATTCATGGCCATGGGTTTTCCCTTAACAATATTTCCTTGATCATCCAACGGCCCTTGGTACATTTCCACTTGGACATCCTGGTGGGTAAAGCCATTCAGTCGTAACTTTGCTTTCACCGCGATCGCCTGATTCACTTGAACATCAGCACTTTCGGAAACTTCCACAGCTTCAATCCGGATGTTGTACCAATGGGTTTGCAATTTGTTTTGCCATGCTGCCAATTCCTTGGCTGGTTGGAACTGTTGAGCAGTGAGATTTTGTGAGCGATCGCTGGCGGGGAAATAGGCTTGAGTCGCGTAGTCGGCGACCATTCTGGTCGTGTTAAACCGGGGCACATTGAGGCGAATCGTATCCTTCATTTTGGCGATCCATTTCCGGGGGAGATCGTCTTCATCCCGATCGTAGAACAGCGGCACCACTTCCTGCTCTAGGAGGTTATACAGCGCATCCGCTTCCACGTCATCTTGATAATTTTCATCGTCGTAGTCTTCCCCTTGCCCGATCGACCAGCCCGTATGAATTTGATCGGCTTCATCCCACCAACCATCGGGAATACTGAGATTGGGCAAGCCGTTCATGGCTGCTTTCATGCCGCTGGTGCCCGATGCTTCATGGGGGCGACGGGGGGTATTCAACCAGACATCACAACCCGCCACCATGAGCCGTGCCACATGAATATCGTAGTCTGGAATAAACACAATATGGGTATGCATCCCTTCAGTACGGGCAAAGTGAATCACTTCACGAATCAGTTCTTTCCCAGGAATATCCTTGGGATGGGCTTTTCCAGCAATGACAAATTGGACGTTTCGTTTATGGTTATGGTTATGGCTGTGATTATGATTATGTAATGGGTGATGGGGTTTGCCTAGAATGATTTGCCGAATGCGATCGAGATCTCGCAGAAACAAAGTCGCTCGCTTATAGGTGGCAAAGCGTCGCGCAAAGCCGATCGTCAGCGCTGTGGGATCTAACACCTCTTCCGCTTGGAGCAATTCATGGCTAGACGCTGAGCGATCGCGGAGCATTCTTGCCAACCTTGCACGAACAAACAAAATTAAATCCAACCGACAACGCTCATGGGTCCGCCACAGTTCTTCATCGGGAATCGAGCTGGCCTTAGCCCAGAGCGATCGATGGGCGGCGGCCTCAGCCCATTGCGGCCCCAAGTAACGACTGTACAGATCTTGCATGGCCTTGGCGGCACAACTGCGACCATGTACCCCGTTGGTAATGGATGTAATGGGCACTTCATCCAGGGGTAAATCCGGCCAGAGGGGCTGAAACATCTGACGCGATACGTGACCATGGAGCTGACTCACCCCATTGACAAAACTCGCCATTTTAATCGCCAGCACCGCCATGCTAAAGGACTCGGTAAACTCTCCCGTTTTCACCCGACCGAGGGAGAGAAATTCTTCCCGCGAGAGTCCAAAAATCTGGGCGTAGCGATTCCCCAGGGCGTGCATCACTTTATCCGGGGCAAACAGATCGATGCCAGCGGGAACGGGTGTGTGCGTTGTAAACACTTGGCTGGCCTTGGCCACGGCCCAAGCTTCTGCGAAGGATAGCCCTGACTCCTGCACCATACTTCGCATCCGTTCCAGGGCTAAGAAGGCAGAATGCCCCTCATTCATGTGGTAGACCGTGGGCTGATAGCCTAGGGCTTGTAGCATTTTCACGCCCCCCACCCCCAGCATCAGTTCCTGATCAATCCGCATATCGACATCGCCGCCGTAGAGTTCATCGGTGATGTCGTGATCGTAGGAATTATTAGGTTCAATATTGGTATCCAGTAAGTACAACGGAACCGTGCCGACTTGCACCCGCCACACCCGTGCGTAGACAATTCTACCGGGATATTCCACTTCAATGCGTAATTCCCGATCGTGTTCATCCCGTTCTAAATGAATGGGCATGTTGTAGAAATCATTAATCGGATAGCGTTCCTGCTGCCAACCATCGGCATTGAGATATTGGGCGAAATACCCTTCTTGGTAGAGTAAACCTACGCCTACGAGGGGCAAACCTAGATCACTGGCTGATTTTAGGTGATCCCCTGCCAAAATCCCCAATCCTCCTGAATAAATCGGTAAACAATCCGTTAAGCCAAATTCAGCGGAGAAGTAGGCATAGCATTCTGGAGCCGATCGATGGTTATCTTCGACAACGTGTCGATAGGTCGTCAGAGCGGGTAACGTCTGCGATCGGTGTTTGCGGTACCAGGTTCGTTCCTTTAGATAATCCTCTAATTGCAGGGACGCCCGCTCCATTTGGGCCAGAAAGCCTTCATCCTCGGCCACTTCCTGCAACCGTTCCTGGCTAATCGTCCCGAGCATTAAGACAGGATTGTGGCGACTCGATTCCCAGAGGTCAGCATCCAAACGACGAAAGAGATCCTTAGTTTCCAGATTCCAATCCCAGTAGAGGTTATAGGCTAAGGTTCGCAGAGGCTCTAACTTGGTGGGGAGGGAGGGGGAAACGTTAAAGGTTCGAATGGGACGCATAAAATTACCTCGATCGCGGGTTACCCTAATTGTGAAGGGGATTTTCGCGTTTCTGAGATAAGCTTAACAGTGTTTTTGAAATGGATTTAGAAATGTAAATGCCTCGAATCAACACCCAGGTATAACAGCTATATAATGGCCATCCCATTGCGTAAATTACTCGCACAATTTACGCAATAAAACTAAATAGATCCAAATCAATCTGAATAGATCTGCAAAACGTACTGAGTAAACAGATGATACAGTCCATTTATGGCAAAAAGTAAATGACAAAACGTTTAGGCTTCCATAAAAGCCAGGATAAAATCGCATAACCTATTTTTAACCTGGGATACATCTGAATATCAGATGAAACCGTAAAGTGAATATTAGGTGAATCTCGGAAGGAGTGAGATTTCATGGAATTGGCAACGACGCTGACGGGGCAAACAGTCCAAAATCGGGTACGCGAAATTGGCATTAATGCCAACCATTGGTATGCGGTGGCTTGGGCCAAGGAACTGCACCCCAACCAAATTCTGCCCATTCGGCTGTGGAATCAGGAAATCGCGCTCTACCGGGATAGCCAAGGCATTGTGCAAGCGGTAGAGGATATCTGTCCCCACAAGGGGGTAGCCCTGCATAAGGGGAAAGTTCAGGGAGATGCGATCGTCTGTCCCTACCATGGCTGGGAGTTTGAAGCGGGACAATGTACGAAAATCCCCTATTTCCCACCGGAACAAAAATTACCCCGAGCCTGTGTCAAAACCTTTCCCGTCCGAGAACGCTACGGCATTATTTTTATCTTTCCTGGCGATCCAACCCTTGCTGACCAGGTGCCGATGATTGACATTCCTCAGTATGGTGATCCGGATTGGCTCATGGTAACGATCGGGGCGGAGTTTCAGGCCCACTACACGATTTGTAATGAAAACACCATGGATGTTTTCCACGGCTACTTGCATGAAAATTTGCAGGGCTGGTTTGATCCCGTTTTACTGAAGTTACAGGAAACCCAGGACACGGTACGGGCGGACTATCGCGTCTCCTACGAAGGCCCCATGACTAAGTTTTTGGGGTTGAATGAAACGTCGAAGGTGACCACCCGGACTATTTCGGTGAATTACCAATATCCCAATTACATCAACTCTCTGGAAGGCATTTCATTTTTATACCTGATGCGGCTACCCATTTCGCCCCAGGAAAGTCGATCGTTTTCCCTTATGTTCGTCAAAGTTCGCATTCCCCGCTGGCTAACGGAACCGTTGCGGCCTGTTTTGGAACCGGTGATTCGCAACCTATTTTTCATGCGATTTCTTCGCCAGGATATTGAAATGATTGAGAGCGAGTATGCCCATTACATCAGCGATCGCCAGCGGCGTTATGTGGAAGTCAATCCGGCCATTATTGCGGTACAACGGCTGATGGTACGGCAGTACGAGCAGTATATTCACTCCCCCAGTCACTCCCCCAGTCACTTCCCCAGTCACTCCCCCAGCGCACCTAGCGCCAACGGAGCTTCCACCGAGAAACCCGCTGCTATTCCTGAGTCCATCTAGGTAAGTCACTCCATTCCCTGGCATGTAGACGCTGCGGGGGCTGCGGGGATAGGGGCCACTGGGTTAACGGCGCATGGGTTCACAGCGCATAGGTTCACAGCGCATGGGTTCACAGCGCATAGGTTCACAGGACGTGGGTTAACGGCAAATTTGTTATCCAAAGCACGATCGCTGGATAGAATAGAGAGCCATCGAGGGTTGCTGGATTCTGGATTTCGGTTTACTTTTCTGACCGGCGTTAACCTGTCGTTTAACCTGCCCCTTAACCTACCATGTCTCGACTGTCCTGCACGATCGAAGCGATTCTCTATCTCAAGGCGCAACCGCTCTCGTTAAACGAGATTGCGGAATGTGCAGGCTGTGAACGGGAGGCAGCGGAGGAAGGGTTGCTGGAATTGATGGCAGATTTTTCCCATCGGGAAACGGCGTTGGAGGTGGCGGAAACGCCGGACGGCTATTGCTTGCAACTCCGCAGCGACTATCAAACGTTGGTACAGTCGATTATTCCAGCAGACATTGGCGTGGGGGCTTTGCGAACGTTAGCGGTGATTGCCATGAAGGGGCCGATCGTCCAAACGGAGTTGATTAACCTTCGGGGTTCCAGCGCTTACCAACAGGTACAGGAATTGGTGGAGCAGGGGTTTGTGCGCAAGCGGCGGCGATCGGATGGGCGATCGTACTGGCTGCAAGTCACGGACAAATTTCACCAGTATTTCCAACTGGATCAACTCCAAGGCAATTTCGATCGCTTAGCCAGTGCCACGGCAACCCCCGGAAAGAATGCCACAGCCTCTAAAGCAGGAGGCAAAGCGTCAGTAGCAAAAGATACTGGCATAGAAGATATAGACGGTATAAGAGACCTAGAAAAGGGCGCAGAAGAGGGCATAGAGGAACTGGGGCCGCTTTTGGCCAACCAGGGGAACATCCCCGATGAGTTAGACTCCGATGAAACGCTGGATACAGGCGCAATGCTAGAGATGGCGACCTTGGAGATGGCGACCCCAGAGATCGCTGGAACCTTATCCGATGAAGTCCTGGCGACGATCGAATGGGCAGAAGATTAACAGCAGGAGATCAACAGCCGGAAATTAACAGCAGTGCGAGGGCATAGCAGATCGTGATTCCTGAGGCCAAGTAACTCAGCAGGCCAAGTAACTCAGCAGGCCAAGTAACTCATACCAAATTGATTTATCAATGCTACAGATCCGATCCCCCCTAGCCCCCCTTAAAAAGGGGGGAATTTAGTCAAATTCTTTCAAAGTCCCCCTTTTTAAGGGGGATTTAGGGGGATCGTCATGGGTTGCAATCACAGGTTGATTTGGTATCAGTAGGATCCGTATTTTTGGTTAAAGAGTTGGTTCGATGAATGATCTAATTGTGAAGTTTCAGTATATTTTCATACAACTTAACAAGGGCTTATCAAGTTCTTAAATTGACTGTGGGACATTAGCTAGCAGAATTTCTGAGGCCAATATTGCTAAGAACAGTTCCCAGGACGTTGCTAAAAACAATTTTCTGAGACCAATTGAGTTCCCCTCGATGATCAACCCCTGAGTGACAGCCATTCGCCATGGCGGGTAGGCGCAGTAATCATTGCTGTGCTGCTTTCTCGTGGGCATTTTTTAACGCTGACGAGTTCCTGTCGTCATGGATTGATTACTGCATGTCAGAGGTTACAGAACAAGCCCCTTGGCTCGGTGCATCTTTCATCAATCTCAGTCCGGTCAATCTCAGTCCGGTCAATCTCAGTCCGGTCAATCTCAGTCCGGTCAATCTCAGTCAATTCATCCCCCACCAACGTTAGATCATGCCCACAATCTTAACTCCCGGCGATATTGCGATCGTTGGCTATATCACCAACGGAAGTCCCGACTCTTTTTCCTTTGTCAACTTTGTCCCCTTAGAAGCGGGCACCGTCATTTACTTCACCGATAACGGTTGGACGGGCTCAGGATTTCGTGGGTCATCAGCAACTGATGGCGATGGCAATGAAAATTTAATTCGGTTTACCGTTAATTCAAGTATTGCAGCCGGAACCGTCATCAGCAGTTTAGATATTACGTCTGCGAGCTTTACCTGGACGAAGTCCGGAGCCATTGGGCCGGGGGGCAACTATGCCGATCTCTCCCTCAGCCAGAGCGGAGAACAAATTGCGGCGTTTCAATCCACGAATACAACCAACCCGATGAATTCTGGGTTTACGGGGATTTTCCAAATTGATAACACCGGGGGCTTCGAAAACGCGACTAGCAGTACCGAAGGCAATGTGATTTCTGGATTATCCTCTGTAAGCAATACAGCGGTTTTATTCAACAACAGTGCCACCTATGCGGCCTTTAACCTCAATGCCTTAACGATCGGTACCAAAGCAGAGTGGTTAGCCGCCATTAACAATGCGGCAAATTGGACATTTGGCAGTTCAACCACGCTGCCCACGGGCAGCATTACAGTCAATAATGGCTCTACCCAACTTCTCCCTGATCTGACGATCGCACAATCCGACTCTCCCGACCCGATCGTCATTGGCAATCAGTTAACCTATACGCTCACGGTCAATAACAGCGGTAATACCAATGCTTCCGGCGTGGCCGTGCAATATACGCTACCCAGTGGTGTGACCTTTGTGAGTGCTTCGGCTCCTGGCTTTACCGTGGGTTCTCCCGTGGGGGGCGTGCTGACCTTTGCGGATGGAGTCGTGAATGCAGGCGGCAACGCTACCCTGACGATCGTGGTAACCCCCACGGGACTCGGCAGCCTCACAAGTGGTACCGCGATCGTTGATCCGAATAACACGATCGCAGAAGCCAACGAAACCAACAATACCGCAGCAGCCATCACAACGGCGGTCATTCCCCCCACTCCACTGGTCACGATCGCGGCCACCGATGCCACTGCCGCAGAATCCGGTACTTCCATCAACTCCGGGACCTTCACCTTCAGCCGCACTGGAGATACCAGCGCCGCCTTAACCGTTACCTATACCATTGGGGGCACTGCCAGCAACACCAACGATTACAACCGATTATCCGGCTCTGTCGTGATTCCAGCGGGCCAAGCTTCTGCGACTGTGGTGATTACCCCGGTTAACGATGCCACGATCGAAGGTAGCGAAACCGTTACGCTCACCTTAGTTGACGGAGCTACCTACGACCTAGGAACAAGTGCCAATGCAACCGTGACCATTGCCGACAATTCGACGGGCAGTTTAAAGAAAGTTGGCGGGTTTACGAGCACCAAGGGCGCAGAAATTCCTGCCTTTGACCCCGGTAGCGATCGTCTCTTTGTCGTAGCGGGCGAGACCGTTGAAATTTACAGCGTGGGGAATACTGGTGCCCTGACTGCGATCGGGAATTTGAGTCCTGGGTTTACCGTCGCTGGCAGCAATATCCTTCCCAACAGCGTTGCAGTGAAGAATGGCATTGTTGCGGTGGCCTATGCGGTGCAGAATACCACTAGCAATGCTCAACAACGGGGACGAGTCAGCTTTTTCAACGCTGCCGATGGCAGCTTTTTGAATGCGGTGGAAGTGGGCTATCTGCCGGATATGCTGGTCTTCACACCCGACGGTCGCAAAGTCTTAACGGCCAATGAAGGAGAACCCAACAGTTACGGACAGGCCAACTCCTTTGATCCGGAAGGCTCCGTAAGCATTATCAATCTAGCCAATGGGGTCGCCAATGCCACGGTACAAACTGCTGACTTCATCGCTTTCAATAGTCAAATCAATGCTTTAAAAGCTTCAGGGGTGAGAATTTTTGGGCCAGGATCGACCGTTGCCCAGGATCTCGAACCGGAATACATTACGTTTTCTGGGGATGGCACTAAAGCCTACGTGACCTTGCAGGAAAATAATGCCTTGGCGATCGTGGATGTTGCGACGGCCACGGTGACGGAGATTAAACCCTTGGGCGTCAAGGATCACAGTCTTGCAGGCAACGGCATTGACCCCAGTGATCAAGATGGTGGTATCAATATCAGACCCGTGCCGGTGGTGGGACTCTACCAACCCGACGCGATCGCGAGCTACACCATCAACGGGCAAACCTACTACATCACTGCCAACGAAGGGGATTCTCGCAGCTACACCGGATTTAACGAAGAAGTGCGCGTCGGTTCCAGCAGCTATGTGCTTGATCCCACGGTCTTTCCCAACGCTGCAACCTTGAAACAAAACGCCAATCTAGGCCGCTTGCAACTCACCAATGCCTCTGGAGATCTCGATGGGGATGGCGATTTCGATCGCATTGAAGCCTTGGGGTCGCGATCGTTTTCGATTTGGGATGCCACGGGTCGGCAAGTGTTCGACAGTGGGGATCAGTTGGAGCAAATTACGGCAACACAAGTTCCTAGCTTGTTTAATTCCGATGGCAGCTTTAGTTCCCTTAACTTCGATACTCGCAGTGACAACAAAGGCCCGGAGCCTGAGGGAGTGGTCATTGGAGAAGTCAACAACCGTTTCTATGCCTTCATTGGCCTAGAACGAACGGGTGATGTGGTGGTCTACGAAGTCACCAATCCTACCAAGCCGCAGTTTATCGAATACATCAATACTCCAGAAGACACCGGAGTAGAAGGCTTAAGCTTCATTTCTGCCGCTGATAGCCCCACCGGGAAACCCTTGCTGGTGACCGCAAATGAAGTTAGCAAAACGGTAGCTGTTTTTGAATTTACGCCCCCGGTGCGCATCAGTGACATTCAAGGCACCCGGCATGTGTCGGCCTTCAACGGGCAAGCCGTGAGAAACGTCCAGGGCATTGTCACCGCGATCGCGACCAACGGGTTCTACCTCCAAGACCCCACCCCAGACAACAACGAAGCCACCTCCGAGGGCATTTTTATCTTTACGGGGAGTAGCTCCGCTCTGCTAACGGCGCGAACGGTGGGCGAGGCTGTTCTCGTCAGTGGTACCGTTTCAGAATTCCGACCCGGTGGCAGTGCCAATAACCTGACCATTACGCAGATTGGCAATAACAACGCAGTGCAGTCCCTGAGCGTTACCGCCTGGACTAATCCCCCCACCACGACGATCGCCCCTACGGTGCTCGGCAATGGCGGACGGAGAATTCCCAACCAAATTATCAGCAATGATGCCGCGAATGGCAATGTTGAAACAGCGGGAACGGTGTTCGATCCCCAACAGGATGGCATTGACTTCTACGAAAGCCTAGAAGGGATGCTGGTGCAGGTGAATAACCCGATCGCTACGTCGCCCACGGCCAAGTTTGGCAGTTCCGAGGAAATTTGGGTGCTGGCCGATAATGGTGTCAATGCGACCAACCGCACCAGCCGAGGGGGGAGTTTAATTACCGCCACAGATTTCAATCCCGAACGGATTCAGATTGATGACTTAATTAATGGCGCAATTACCCTTCCTTCAGTTAATGTGGGAACCCACCTCAGCACGCTTACAGGGGTCGTCAGCTATGACTTCAACAATTACGAAGTTTTAGTTTCTTCTACACCCACGGTGGTGCAAGCGTCTCCGCTGCAAAAGGAAGTGACTAACCTGGTGGGTAGCAAAAATCAACTCACCTTTGCCACCTTTAATGTGGAAAACTTAGATCCCGGTGACGGTGATGTGAAGTTCAACGCTTTGGCCAACGCGATCGTCAACAATCTGCGCACCCCGGACATTATTAACCTAGAAGAAATTCAGGATAATAACGGAGCCATCAATGATTCGATTGTCGATGCGAATCAAACATTCCAGAAGTTAATTGACGCGATCGTGCAGGCGGGCGGCCCCACCTATGAATATCGCCAAATTAATCCGATCGACGATCAAGATGGAGGCGAACCGGGTGGGAACATCCGAGTGGGCTTTTTGTTTAATCCCAGCCGAGGGGTCGGGTTTGTGGAGGGTTCCCTGCAACGGTTGACGGACACGAACTTGGCGGATGGGGATGCCTTTGCGAATAGCCGGAAGCCACTGGTTGGAACGTTTACGTTTAACGGTGAGCAGGTCACGGTCATTGGCAACCATTTCAATTCCAAAGGGGGAGATCAACCGTTATTTGGCCCGAACCAGCCCCCTACGCTGAGCAGTGAAGTGCAGCGTAATCAACAAGCGACGATCGTCAAGGATTACGTGCAAAGCTTGCTGAACAACAATGGGAATGCCAATGTGATTGTGGCAGGGGATTTAAATGACTTTGAATTTTCCAATCCCCTCTCGATTTTGGAAAGTGCGGGTTTGACGACTCTGATCGAGACGTTGCCGGAGAATGAGCGGTATACCTACAATTTCCAAGGTAACGCCCAAACGCTGGATCATATCCTGGCCAGTCAGAATCTTGTTTCCCTGCTAGATGGCGTGGATGTTGTGCATATCAATTCCGAGTTCGCCGAGCAAGTGAGCGATCACGATCCCATTCTTGCTCTCTTTAATATTGAGGCAAGCAAAACCTTAATGGGATTGAATGGGGTTGATGTTCTCCAGGGAGGTAGCGGCAACGATGTCCTAGATGGAGGCAATGGTGCAGATACCTTATTTGGTAACCGAGGGAATGATATTTTACTCGGCGGTAATGGGGACGATATCCTGTGGGGTGGCAGTGGCAACGATATCCTGACAGGTGGACGTGGTGATGATACCTTGAATGGAGGGTTAGGTCGCGATCGCTTTATTTTGACCCGGCATGGTAATGGCAGAGATACGATTCAGGACTTCACCCCTGGGGATGACTTGATTGGATTGTCTGGTGGTTTAGCCTTTAACCAATTGCGGTTTACTGACATTAATGGTAGCGCTGCTATTCGTTTAGGAACCTCAACGTTAGCGGTGCTACCAGGGGTAACGGCTAATCAATTGGGTGCGTCTAATTTCTTTACTGTGTAATGCTCACGGTGTCATTACTGCGTAATCGCTACTGTGTAATGCATCTACAAATTATTGCTCGATAATCCCAGGGCATCACAGTAACGCTTTTACGCTCAATTTGGTTCCCAAAATGCTCTAGCTTTTGTACCCGATCGTGGGGTAAACAAAGGCTAGAGTTTTTTTAGGAACTTCCTTGACCGTAATGGGTCGTGTTAACCCATTTAAATCTCAGAACAATCAGCGTAGACAAAAATTGGAACTCGCTTGAAGGCAGGAGTCCCAGCCCGTTCATCCACGGGAGCGCTAAAAATTGCATTCGCTTCTGGATAAAACATCAACGCTGCACCGGAACGCACTGCGCCGTAGATCACCTCAACGTTAGTCATTGTTCCGGCATTGCCCTGGACGGTAACCCGTTGGTGTTGCTGGAGATTAACCCGTTCTGCATCCGATCGATGCATCAAAATACAATTGCGGTGGGGAATGCCACGATATTTATCGCCAATTTGATAAACAACTGTATTGTGCTGGGAATAGCTGCGAACCGTCATAAGTGTTAGTAGCAAACCCTTGGCGGATTCCGGCACCCCCAATTCCTGCACTGTCGGTAAAGCCAAATCGGGCAGAGGTGTGGTGGCCATCATCGCTTTACCCGAGGGCGTGAAAAACTTCGGTTCCGTTAAAATACGACCTCCGATCGTAAATTCCTCATTCGTCTCATCAATTTTGGCAATCTTTTCGTAGCCGGAAACGGTTTGGCCAATCAACTCACGAATGTAACGGGTATCCTGTAACCATCGCCAATTCACGGGATAGTTTCCATGAATGCGAGCCGCTAACTCCGTTAAAAATTGAATTTCAGGAATCACATCTGCATCCTTAAGATGGGTTTCTCCGACATCATTAAAACGAACAAAATTGTTCCCCGATTCCACCGTGGTTTTGTGGGGATTTTCAAAGCGATTCAGCACCGGAATCACGATCGTATTGTGCTTGGCTAAGCCGTGGAAATGGCCTAGGTTGGGCTTGGTTGCAACGTAGATAATCGTTTCGATCTTGCCCAAGGCTCGCTTGGCTTGAGTCGAGTCAGGGTTGGCCCCGTACAAGTTGCCCCCTAAACACAGCAGGGTATCCACCTTATCTGCATCTGCCGCTTCAATCAACGATCGGGTGTCGTAGCCCTTCGTTTTACTTAACGGTTTGCCGAGCAGGTGTTCCAATTTGGTTTGCAATTCTTGTTTGAGCTTAGCCGTGGTCACCCCCATTGATCCAAAGCCTTGGACGTTGGAATGGCCGCGCACCGGCATAACGCCAGCTCCTTCCCGCCCCACATTGCCAGACATCAATGCCGTATTGACGATGCTAATCACATTATCTACACCGTTGCGGTGCTGCGTAATCCCCATGGCCCAACCAAAGACAACGCCTTTGGCAGTCCCAATAATCGTGGCAGCAGCGGCAATGTCTGCCTGCGATACGCCACAGGTTGAGGTAATTTCGTCCCAGGGCGTCGATCGAGCCTGTTCCACCACAGCTTGCCAATTTTCTGTGTAAGCTTCCAGGTACGCCTGTCGTAAAAAGCCCTGCTCAATTAAGGATTTTTGAATTCCGATAAACAGTGCGACATCACTACCGGGAATTGGTTGGAGATAGAGAGAGGCAATGTCCGAGCCAGGAATGAGTGACTTCACTGGAAATGCTGGAGACCCAAATTTGACTAATCCAATTTCCATAACTGGATTAATGACAATGACTTTGCCCCCCCGATCGCGGAGTTCAATCAACTCATTCATCAAGCGAGGATGGTTATAGGCGGAGTTGGCTCCTGCTAGAACGACACAATCGGACTGCTTGAGACTTTCCAAACTGACCACCGATGTTTTTGTGCCAAACATTGCGGTTAAGGCATTGGTGGAAGGTGCATGGCACAGGTCAGAGCAATCTGCCAGGTTGTTGGAACCCAAGGCCCGAATCAGCAATTGCAGCAAAAAAGCCGCTTCATTGGACGATCGACCGGAACTGTAGGAAGCAACCCGCTCCGGAGCCTTTTGGAACGCAGTTGCGGCGATGTTATACACTGCCTCCCAGGAAATGCGTTCATAGTAATCAGCCCCAGCCCGACGAATCATGGGAAAACCCAAACGACCTAAGCGATCGGCGTCCCGTGAGGAAAGTTTTTGCAGGTCGGCAAGGCTACGCTGGGCAAAGATTTGCGGGGGAATCGCGGGCTGAATTTCTGCGGAAATGGCTTCCACACTTTTCATGCAGCGTTGTAGTTTCTCTCCCGTTTCGTTGGTGAATCCCCCTTTTTGTCCACCCGTTCCCCAGGAACAGGAAAGGCAAGCACTATGATGCAGCAGCGTTTTCCAAATTTTTGGGCCTTCCGGCGACAACGTATGCTCGGCCCAATATTCAATAATGGGTAGTCCCCCTCCGATCGCGGGTGTCTCTTCATTCGTTTCGTGGGCTGGTGGAATGGGTTGGAGATTTTGCAGTGGATCGGAACTCATTCAAATACCCTCCCAGTAATTCGATCGAATAACGATGGATAACCCTATCGCCATTATGAAATGAACCGCTGAATCAAGTCGTCTTTGGTCACGGAACTGTAATGATTGAACACCGCGTATATCAAGACTTCAAAATTGCAGTATCCCGTGAGTCAACAGTTGTTTCAATGATTCATCGAATAGGCACCATCGTAAATCATTGCCCCAAGTGCGCCTAACCCCATTAGAGAGAGATGTCGGAATTGACAGCCCATGGCCAAGTCCCCCTTCTGTATGACGACGCGATCGCGATCGCGTCGTTAGGCTAATGAGAGCACTACGAATGCCGGTGTATCTGGTATCGCAACATCTCATGAATCAATCACTTTATGGAATTCATTAAACTTCAAACTGCACAGGTTCCTGCTTAAAGGGCAAATCCTGGTTGATCGCATCCATTTCCTGCTGTTCTAGGTCGTTAATCCGATCTATGTGGGTTCTGAGAATTTGCGACAGACGCGGCTCGTAGAAGCGATGCATGGAATAGTTAGGCGTCGCTGGAAACCCCCGGCGTTTTTTGTGCCGTCCGCCAGCCCCCGGATCAAAGATTTGAACATTATTCTGAATCGCCCACTCGATCGGGCTGTAGTAGCAAGCCTCAAAATGTAAGCAATCAATCTCATCCACCGAGCCCCAATAGCGCCCATACAAGCGATCGGCCTTCGTCAAGCAGAAGGACATGCCCACGGGCTGAGTTTCCTCTCCGGCATGGTAGGCTGCAAATAACAGCAAATATTGCGAAAAGTCAGAATGTAATTGCTCAAAAAACTTTCGAGTTAAATACTTGCTGCCCCACCAACCAAACTTATCGCAGGTGTCACTGTAAAAGCGATACATCTGGCTCAATAACCCTAAGGATACTTGCTCTCCTTGCCAGACTTTGAACTGTAATCCTGCTTGGTCAACGGCCTTACGTTCCCGCTTAATATTACGACGCTGATTGGCATTGAATGCTTTTAAATAATGATCAAAGTCATGATAATTTTGATTTTGCCAAACATAACTATGGTGCAACCAAGCACTAAACCCTTGTCGTTCTAAAACAGGTTTCCATTCTGGATCAACATAAAGGAAATTACAGCCCGAAATTTGATTGCGAATACAGAAGTGATCAATTTCATTGACCATTTTCGCGGTAATTTCATCTTCGTCTTCCCCCGGTGCAATCAAAAACCGATAGCCCTCTGCGGGGGTAAAGGGAGACATGCCCAACAACTTAGGATAGTATTCGATCCCTAAGCGATCGGCCAAATCCGCCCATTGATGATCAAAGACAAACTCCCCGTAACTATGACCCTTGACATAGAGCGGAGCCGCCGCAATGAGCTCCCGATCGCGCCACATTGTTAAGTGATTCGGCAACCACCCGGTACGCGCTGTTGTACTTCCTGACGTTTCCATATTGTGCAGCCACGCCCATTCCAAAAACGGCGTTTTCAGCGGCTTGGCCATGGCATCCCAGGCACCTTGGGGAATTTCAGAAATATGATTTGTCCAAACCAGGTTATACCGCGTTTTTGATTCCACCATACCCAAATTCCTGTGCTGTCCCTGCGATCGCCTCATCTAGCTTAATCTAGCAATTTTACTTCTGGACTAGAATTTCCCAAACCCTGACAATGGATCCCCAAAGTCTCTGCCCCTCAACCCGATACATTACAAATTAGTTTTTTATATATAAAGCAGCAAGGCATATCTTCTTTTTAAATCATTAACCTGTATTTTCCGGGGAACTTTTGCAACATCTATCCCAAGGTTAATAGACAAGTAGTCCTAAAGAAGTAGGATTGTTCCCTCTTTAGAAAGATTTCCATTGTGGGTAGGGTTGACTAGGCTAAACCATAGCCGCAATTCGTTCAGTGACGGATTGGCTACACTCAGCCAGGGAAAGTGCAATCCTTTGGTTTTGCACTTCTACCTACTCGCAAAGGAGATTGATAATGCGAATTCAATTGAAGCAGATGGTTGTACTAAGCGCGATCGCAGGTGTGATGGGATACACCGCCCTGCCAGCCCGTGCTGCCGATATGCCAACTGCAACAACGCCTGCCCTAGAAAAAGAAACCATTACTGGGGCGAGATCGGTAGAATTGCCCACCCCGCCCGTTGCACCGATGTATTTCACCCTGCCGATCGAAGTTAAGGTGGTCAAAGACACCAGCGTTACAACTGATACGCCCATTACCGATAAAAATTCTAAAGATATTGCAGCTTGGGCCGCAGCGGTCAGTGCCTGCTTGAAGGAAAAGCCAGCCTTGGTTCGGCAGGTGGGCGAAGAGCAGGTTCCTTTTGATGTCAACGGCACCGCCAACGGCACCATCAAGCTCAATGCAAACGATAAACCGGTTTGTCCGGCTTAACCGGTTTGTCCAGCTTAAGAGATTAACCGAATTCAAGATTGACAGATTTTTAATTCCTGACGCTTAATTTCTCACCCTGAAGCGTCTTCCCCAATATTCTTCTCGATTTTTTGACCGTTGGTTTTGACCGCTGGTTTTGAAGAATTGTCAGCATCAATCCCGTTGGGGTGTTCTTTGGACACCCCTTCTTTTTTTAGGAAAATCCCAAAAAAACTCGATCGAAGCGCTCGATTTTTCCTATCCTCAGTCACCATAAAGTAGTAAGCTCAGTCAGGCAGATTTCTTGGGGCCCGTCCCGTTTTCTCTGTTGCATGGGGTTATTGGTTATATGGCGCTAATTGTTCAAAAATACGGGGGAACATCCGTCGGTACGGTCGATCGCATTAAAGCGGTTGCTGAGCGGGTGATTAAAACCGTTAAGGCAGGCAATTCCGTGGTGGTGGTCGTGTCGGCCATGGGTAAAACCACCGACGGGTTAGTGAAGCTGGCGAGTGAGATTTCGGAAACGCCCAGCCGCCGGGAAATGGATATGTTGCTGGCGACGGGGGAGCAGATCTCGATTTCCCTGGTGTCGATGGCGTTGCAGGAAGCAGGCCAGCCCGCGATTTCCATGACCGGAGCCCAGGTGGGGATTATTACCGAAGCGCACCATACCCGTGCTCGGATTTTAAACATCAGTACCGATCGCTTGCAACGGCACCTGAATGAAGGCAAAGTCGTGGTCGTGGCTGGGTTCCAAGGGGTCAGCAATACGGAAGATTTGGAAATTACGACCCTAGGGCGAGGGGGATCGGATACCTCTGCCGTGGCCCTAGCCGCTGCGTTGAAGGCGGATTTCTGCGAGATCTACACCGATGTCCCAGGCATTCTGACCACCGATCCCCGCTTGGTGCCGGAAGCCCAACTGATGGGCCAGATCACCTGTGATGAAATGCTGGAGTTGGCCAGCTTGGGAGCCAAGGTGTTGCATCCTCGGGCGGTGGAAATTGCCCGGAACTATGGGGTGCCTTTGGTGGTGCGATCGAGTTGGACGGAGGATCCCGGCACTTGGGTGACCTCACCAACCCCGCAACCAAGATCGATCGAAGGCTTAGAGCTAGCCCGTCCAGTGGATGGCGTGGAATTTGATGGGGATCAGGCCAAGGTGGCGTTGCTGCGGGTGCCCGATCGGCCCGGTGTGGCCGCGCGGTTATTTGGCGAGATCGCCCAGCACAGTTTGGATGTGGATTTAATCATCCAGTCCATCCACGAGGGCAACACGAATGATATTGCCTTCACAGTGACAAAAGACTCCCTCAACAAGGCGGAAGCCGTCGCCAGTGCCATCCTGCCCGCCCTCGGCACCAGTCCCGCCGATGATGCAGATGTCATGGTGGAGCAACAAATCGCCAAAATTTCCATTGCGGGCGCAGGCATGATTGGGCGGCCTGGGGTGGCAGCGCAGATGTTTACGGCGCTGGCCGATGCAGGCGTGAATATCCAGATGATCTCCACGTCGGAAGTCAAGGTCAGTTGTGTGATTGATGCCAACGATCGCGATCGGGCGATCGAAACCCTGTGCAGTACCTTTGACATTACCTCTTCGGCGGTCCCAACCAAGGCGGAACCCACGGCAGCGGCGGATCAGGCGGAAAATCCTGCGGTGCGGGGGGTTGCGTTGGATCTCAAGCAGGCCCGTTTAGCAATTCGCTATGTGCCGGATCTGCCGGGGCTGGCGGCGCGGATTTTCACGCTGCTGGCGGAGCACAACATCAGTGTGGATATGATTATTCAGTCCCAGCGGTGCCGCGTGGTGGGGGATGTGATGACCCGCGACATTGCCTTTACGGTGGCCCAGATGGATGCGGAGGCCGCCAAGCAGGTGTTGGAGCAGGCCCAGGCGGATCTCGGCTGTGGCGAGATCGTTGTGGATAGCGCGATCGCCAAGGTCAGCATCGTTGGGTCAGGCATGGTGGGGCAACCGGGCATTGCCGCTAAGATGTTCGACGCGCTGCACCACGAGGGTATCAATATCCAAATGATCGCCACGTCGGAGATTAAGGTCAGTTGCGTGGTGGCAGAGTCGGAAGGGGTGAAGGCTTTGCAAGCGGTGCATTCGGCCTTTGAATTGGCGGGTAGCCAAAAGGTCTATGTTCCGGCTTAGGTCAAGTCTGAGGTTAGCGGTTCACTGGGTTAGTTCACTGGGTTGACGGTTCACTGGGTTAGGTTCACTGGAGGGGGTTCTGATGAAATATCGATCGCTGTCCCAAATTCCCGGTGAGCCGGTTTCCCACAATCCTGAGATCACCAAGCAAGTCATGCTGCGATCGACGGATTTGCCCCATTTGACCAATTTTTCCCAAGCTCGGTTTGGGCCGGGTCAGTCCGCTGTGGCCCACACCCACGCAGATATGTGCGAGGTGTTTTTTGTGGAGGCGGGGCTGGGGGAAATTCGGATTAATGGAGAATGCTATGCGCTGCTGCCGGGAACCTGTGTGGCGGTGGAAGCAGGGGAATTGCACGAGGTGCTGAATACTGGGGAGGCGGATTTGGTGCTGACCTATTTTGGAATTTCGGTGTAACGGAAGTTGATCGCAGAATCCCGATCGCTGCCATCCCCCCGCCCAGAATAAATCGAGCTAAGATGAAGCAGTTACGCTGGTTTGTGGGTAGTAGCTGCTTTTTTTATGGCGAATACGATTTTAGTGACTGGGGCGTCTTCTGGGATTGGTAAAGCAACGGTTTTGTTATTCCAACAACGGGGTTGGAATGTGGTTGCTACGGCACGATCGCTGGATAAAACAGCAGATCTTGCAGCATTACCCAATGTATTGTGTCTACCGTTGGATGTAACGGATCGGCAATCGATTCGGGCTTCGGTTGAGCAGGCGATCGCGAAGTTTGGTACTCTGAATGCCTTGGTGAATAATGCAGGCTTTGGTTTGGTGGGGGCCTTTGAAGCGTGCTCTGAGGAAGAAATTCGGCAGCAGTTTGAGACGAATGTGTTTGGCCTCATGGCGGTGACGCGCGCCATCCTGCCCCACTTCCGGGAAACGCGCCAAGGCACGATCGTCAATATTGCCTCGATCGGGGGTCGAATTGCCTTTCCGCTGTACAGTCTCTACAACAGTACGAAGTGGGCAGTGGAAGGATTTTCGGAAGCGTTGCAGTACGAATTGCGGCCCTTTAATATCAAGGTCAAAATTATAGAACCGGGGCCGATTAAGACGGATTTTTACGGTCGATCGATGAATCGGGCTAAGAAGGCGGATTTAACGGTTTACGATGCCTATGCTGAAAAGGTGCTGCCGAAAATTGATCAGAATGGCGAATTCGGCAGTCCGCCCGAGGTGACGGCAGAGGCGATTTATCGTGCGGTGACGGATGGGCGTTGGCGGCTGCGCTATCCCGGTGGGGGCAATGCAAGTTTCCTCTTGACTCTCCGCAAACTGTTGCCCGATGGCCTTTGGACACAGGTGATGCGATCGCTGGAAAAATAGAGCCGTCGCGATATTTACGCGGTCTTTAGAATCTCTCGGGCGGCCCGCAAGCCAGATAAATAGGCACCGTGGGCTGTGCCGAAATAGTCTGAGTGAGAGGCTTCACCCGCGAAAAATACGGACTTGCCTAGGGGGGCTGCCAGCGTTTGGCGCATCCGGGGTACTGCACCCACGGGATTATAGGAATAGGAGCCTAACGCAAAGGGATCAGTTGCCCAACGGGTGATTTGATAGTCCATGGGGGCAGGAATGCTGGCTCCGTAGAGGGTTCTTAAGGTTTGCATGGCACTGGCAACAATTTGTTCATCTGACCAGGCTTCGATTGCTTTGCCCCGATCGGCTGCGTTAAATCCTAGCAGGATGGGCAGATTGGCGACTCGCTGGAAGCTGACCCACTCTGTCCACTCCCCATGCTGGGCTGCAATATGTTCTAACCAATCCACATCAGCGGGCCAAAATACCTGCGGAAAACGTAGATAGCATTTGTTCAGGACGCCCATGCCTAGTTTCGCGATCGCAGTTTGTTTGTTCTGGGGGAGGGCTGGGGTGAAGCGTACCGTGCCAGCTTGCAAGACGCCTAGGGGCAGTGTAACGACGATTTGGTCGGCGAGGAATTCGGTCTTTTGAGTAATCACGCGCAGGGGCGATTGCTGCCATTGAATTTCTTGGACAACTTGCCCCAGTTGAATGGATAATCCTTGGGCTAGGAATTCGGGAATGACGTGAAATCCCTGTACGAAGAGGTCATCCTCGCCTCCAAAGTCCTGGCCACTGTCATACCATTGTGCGGAGAGGTGTTCTGCGCTTCCGGCGTACTCCTGCTCAATCTCGCTACTCAGAATAAAGTTGATGAAGCGGTAGGATTCTGAGGATGGGTCAAAGGGGGCGATCAAGGGGGCGATCGCTTGGCGAATGGAGGTATCGGGATCCTGGTTTTGCGCTTTCTTTAACGATCGCAGGACTTGCTGTCTCCAGCTGTCTAGGCGGGCTTCTTGGGCGTTGGAGAGGGGGTTTCCGGAGGTGTTGTAGGTGATGGATTGGGTGTAGCGGGTTGTGAGTCGTTGAGCCTTGATTTGGGTGGCTAAATCCGTGAGGGGATTGCCTTGGGTTCCATGAATCCAGGTGGCACCGAAATCCAGGGGGATATCGGGCCAATGGGAACTGGTCCAAATGCGTCCCCCAATGCGATCGCGGGCTTCGATGACGATGACGTTATGGCCTTGTTTGTGCAATTCCTGGGCGGCGGCTAATCCTGCTAAGCCAGCCCCAATAACGATAATTTGTTTCTGTTGGGATGGGGCGGTAGGGGCGGTAGGTTGTTGCAGGTCTTCGCGACAGGCGTTACTGACCGATCCGAGCAGCGAAAACCCAAATAGTGTCAGGAAATTTCGTCGATGCATGGTTTGTTAGCCTGCGCCGTCTGAGAAATATTATCGTTCAAGACTCAACCTGAGACTGAATTTCTGCCAAGGATTGTATTACCTTTTGATGGAATATGGAGTCTCGAAGTTTTTGACAGATTTGTGCAGCTTGTTCTAGGTCGGCTATTGCTCCTTCTCGATCTCCCATACGATATCGTGCTAAGCCCCTTTGATAGAAACCATGCTCATCATTGGTATCAATTTCGCCACTCTGATTCGCCTCAAGTGCTATTGCTTGTTGGAAGTCTTCCAGCGCGCCTTTCTGATTATTCAAGTCGTAGTGAATATTACCCCGACAATAGTAGGCTGGCACGAGATTTACATCAAGATTCAGGGCTTCGTTTAGGCTAGAGATTGCCTCATGATTCATATTTAATAGGTGCTGGACAAGCGCCTGATTGTAGTAAGCGTTGGCAGAAGGTCGCAAGCTAGTGACTTGGGCAAAATCTTCTAATGCTCCTTGGTTGTCACCCAGATAGCCACGAATTATACCGCGATAGCTATAAGCATATGCATCCTCTGGCATGAGTTGAATAACTTGCGTGTAATCTTCAATTGCGCCTGTATAATCCCCCTTATAGAAGCGGGCAGTACCTCGTTTTTTGAAACTGTCTATGTTTTCTAGCTTTGAACGAGAGAGTCCTGGGAAGTATCCTGTATTACCTAGCGTGAGTTGAATGACCTGGTTGTAATCTTCAATTGCTTGTTCATAGTTCCTCAGCTTTTCATAAGTAGAACCCCGAGCGTTGTAAGCATCTATATAACTGGATCTAAGGCGAATAGCATGACTATAGTGCTTAATTGCATTCTCATAATCACCTAACACTTTACATGTATTACCCCAGTTGTAATAAGCAATTGGTGAATCAGGATCTAGTTCAATTGCGCGTTCATAGTCTTTAAGTGCCTCTTGATGATCGCCCTGATCGGCATATGCTGCGCCTCGATTGATATATGCACCTACGAACTCGGCCTTCAAGCGGATAGCTTCACTGTTATCCTCTACAGCATTGGAATAATTACCTAAAAGGTAATGGACACTGGCTCGATTAAAGTACGCCTCGGCAGTATGGGGAAATTTGCTCAATATTCGAGGTGCCTTGCTCAATACAAAGTTAAAATCTTCGAGCGCTTTCTGATAGTTGCCCTGCTCAGCGTGAGTGACCCCTCGATCAAGGGTGCTGAACATTTCCGCTTTTACCCAAGCCACATGTTCAGACTGTTTAACAAACAAATACCACACTGTTGCAAGAATGACTAAAACTAAAAACGGAATGCTACCAGGAAAGATAGCTGCCACTAAAACTACTAAGACAAATGTCAGTATTGCTGTAAAAACAGGATGCATAAAGGCATAGGATGGACAGAGCAATTACAAAATCAGGTTTTCAAAAAACGCCAGATGTAAATGAATTTAAACTTCAACGGTAAATGCATCCCACCAATGGCTTCCAGCTATATCCTCACCCAGGGATTGAGGGCTAACGGTTCGATTCAGCGGCGACCAACCAACTGGAACGTTAGACGAAGAAACTTTGCTCGTCCGCTGCAATCGAATTGTTATCTCGCTGTCGCTTCACTTTCGTGTCTACTCGGAGTCTGTCATAACACCAACATACTCTTCTGGAAGTGGAAGATTGAAGTATTGCTGCAATAATTGAATGTCATGAATATCTTTTGCTTGGGGCTTGTATCCGGTATGACATAGCATCTGAGTTTCAGGGGTGATGCAAGAAATCACATTGCCGTCGATCATACCCTGTCCAGCCAAACTATTTTGTGGATAGTAAAAAGGCGTACCATCTTGCAGGACTTGAATGAACTGCCCGCTACTACCCTGTTGTACGGTATGAAAGTCAACACTACGACCATTATCATCTTTCATCACAAACCGCGTCGGCAACTCGTTCAACATGACAGCAAAGTGATAAATAGCGAGGGTCTGCTCAATATGGTTTGCATCCTCCAACCTCACTACGAGATCGAGATCACTGTGCGATCGTGTTTGTTGACCGACTAGGGCATCGACCCCCCAACCGCCATCTAACCATACAGAAATCCCTGCCCGCTCTAACCAGGTCACAATCTGCAACACATCTTCTGATTTCATACAGGAACGAAGCGACACAACAATATTTTGAATGCTAACAGATCAGCTTTCAACTACTGCCACCACCCGAAACCGCAGCGAGATAACTAGTATTTATATGGATCTGAGCGGATAACTACCTGAATAGGACTGTTATCCAACTTAATCCGTATAAATCCGAGATAACGACATTATCCGGATTGAGGCGGATAATTCCGGTTTGGGTACATTATCCGGTAGTTCACGGTTTCCAACAGCTAACTTTTGGGAAATCTTAAGATCAGAGATAGTGCTGCCCAGTCAACTTCATCCCTGATTAGCGTCATGTATGACTGATTCCCCCAAATTATTCGATCGGATCCATGAAACCTTCCGACTCAAACACCTCAGCCCCAGAACGGAAAAGTCCTATCTCTACTACATCAAAGACTTTCTGCGGTTCCACCACCTGAGGCACCCACGCGACTTGGGGGTCGATGACATTCGGCAGTATCTCTCCTACTTGGCAGTGGAAAAGCAGGTTGCTGCATCTACCCAAAATATTGCCCTGAGTGCTTTGTTATTTTTGTACCAGCAGGTTTTGACGATCGAGCTGCCCTACATCGATCATATTGAACGAGCCAAGCAACCCGATCGACTGCCTGTGGTCTTTACCCAAGACGAGGTGCGGCAGATTCTGGCTGAGCTAGAAGGCTTGCCCCATCTCGTTGTTAGTCTGTTATATGGTTCGGGAATGCGGCTCGGTGAATGTGTCCGACTCCGGGTGAAAGACCTGGACTTCACCTACCAGCAAATTACGATTCGCGATGCCAAAGGGTATAAACATCGTGTCACAATGCTTCCCCAAAAGCTGATCCCAGCCCTGCAACAACAATTGCTGACCGCTCGACAGATTCATCAGCAGGATTTAGCGGAAGGGTTTGGTGCAGTTGAACTTCCCGATGCCCTAGCCAGAAAATACACCAATGCACCCCGATCGTGGAACTGGCAATATGTCTTTCCCGCTCGGAATCGATCGTGTGATCCGCGATCAGGTGTCATTCGTCGGCATCATTTACTTGAAGACGTGATCCAAAAAGCAGTACGCTACGCGATCCGCCGTGCCAAAATCACAAAACACGGCAGTTGTCACACCTTCCGCCATTCCTTTGCCACCCACCTCCTACAAAATGGCTACGACATCCGCACAGTGCAAGAACTGTTAGGCCATAAGGATGTGAAAACGACGATGATCTATACCCATGTGCTGAATCGGGGTGGCCGAGGTGTCCGCAGTCCATTAGATAACTAACTGCGGGACACCGATGCTTCAACCGTTAACGCTGCCGTTCGCGACTCAATATGCTGATGTATTGCCCGTCGGAATGCACGATCTTCATCGGCTGACTCCAGTGAATTCTGTCCGCAATCCGATGGGCATGGAATTGATTAATCGTATCCTGCACGAACTCCTTGTGACCGATCAAGTGGATCTGTAAGCGTTGTTTCTCAGGTTGAACTTCACGATCGCTCCGATCGCTAGAACCATTTGCCATAATTGAGCTTCTCCTGTTGGGAATTGGAATGAAGCCCAAAAATTTAGAGCCACCCCGTTTGACATCACAAACAAGAGTGGCTCGATCGAATGTTAAAATTCTCAACAAGCCTCCTTGCTGCTGGATCAGCGAGGGGGTTAGCTACTTGGGGTTGTGGCTGCAATCCCGAGTAGTGCCCTAAATTTTTAGGATCCCAGCGGCCCTGTGCTTCATACCAAACCCTCTCACGAAAGAAGGATGTCCACGAAGCCGCCTTGAAAAACTACACTACGAATAAAGTAGTGGCAGTGTCAATCCGTACTGCAAAAATCAATTCAGGTATCATTTAGCACCCGTAGGAGCAAACCTAGGAGCAACCCACCGCCCCTACAGATGCACCCCCTTCAGACCCACCCGAGGATCACTACTCCGGTTCGCCCGAATCTTTTCATAGGCTTCCCGTTCGATCGCACTAATCTCCTTCGGCGCAGTAATTACCACCTTCACCATCTGATCACCCCGATTGCCTTTGGGATCCTTCCAACCCTTCCCCCGCAACCGCAACGTCTGCCCCGATCGAATCCCCGCTGGCACATTCACCGTCACCAAACCATCCGGCGTCGGCACCTCAATCTGCGTCCCCAACACCGCCTCATCCGGCGCGATCGGCACCTCACAGGACAACTGCTCCCCATCCAACTGGAAAAACGGATGGGCAACCAACTCCACAATCAAATACAAATCGCCCCGCTGACTCGTGTAATGGGGACTAAAATTGCCCTTCCCCCGCACCCGAATCTTGCTCCCCGGTTTCGCCCCAGCGGGAATATTCACCGTAATCACTTCATTGCCCACACTCAGGCGCTTTTGCACCCCATTAAACGCCTCAGCAAACGTCAGCGTTAACTTGGCCTCCGTATCCAGATTCGCGCCCCCCGCTGGCGGACTGCTGTAGCTGCTGCTGTAACTACCCGCCCCACCCGGTTGCCGAAATCCGCCCCCAAAGGGATCCGCAGATCGGCCCGTGCCATAGCCCCCCGGACTGCCACTACCCATGCGCCCTAGGAGGTCATTGATAAATTCTTCAAAGTTATTAAAGCGACCAAACTCAAAGTCCTCGAAATCCACATTGGCATTGCTATAGCCGCCACCATAGCCACCGGGCGCACCCGTCCCCACTTTGTTCCAATACTGACCGAATTGATCGTACTTCTTGCGCTTATCTGCATCGGACAGGACTTCGTAGGCTTCGTTGACTTCCTTGAAGCGCTCTTCCGCAGCCTTGTCACCAGGATTCACATCGGGGTGATACTTCCGCGCCAATTGACGAAATGCCTTCTTGATGTCGTCAGCACTCGCCCCTTTGGTCACGCCCAAAACACTGTAGTAGTCCTTGAATCCAGCAGCAGCCACACCTACTCTCCTCCTGTTACCTGTCTCTATGATGCCTTGAGGAGACGATTTCGGGCAGGTGCGAATGTCCGAACTGATTTGCACCAATAATGGGAACTAGACACATTGAAGAGGGTTGGCGAGTTGCGGGTGTGTGTGAGATGAAGTTTGAATCCAGTCGAGTTGGAGAATCGCTGAAAGGTGGGATTGCTGGCAGCCACAAGTTCGCTAGCGACAACATCAGAAATAATAACGGTTCGGGCAATGGCTTCTAAAGAATTTGAATCTATAGGTAGGCGATCGCCAGTAGAAATGCAGGTCAGGATAGTCTTGCAAAACACACAGTAGCGATGCGAATCGAACCAGCCACCCATCAGGTGCCACTGCTTCCTGGGCATTCTAGACAAAAAATAGATCCCCCTTGTAGGCTAAAGCTATCCTCCTTAACCTCCACCCATGTTCCAAGCCTTCCAAGCCTCCCCTAGCCCCGAACATCTGGGTTGGACCCTCGATCAACGCGATCCCGACTACATCCGATCGCTCATGCCACTGTGGGACTGGGCCTACCACCACTACTTCCGCGTCAACACCGCAGGCTGGGAAAACATCACCCTCGAGCAACCCGTCCTTTTTGTTGGTTCCCACAACGGCGGACTGGCCGCCCCCGACATGCACATGATGATGTACGACTGGTTCCGGCGCTTTGGCATCGATCGCCCCGTCTATGGCTTAATGCACCCTCGGCTACACCACGGCCTACCCACGATCGCCGAAATGGCCGTCAAAACCGGAGCCGTCATGGCCCACCCCAAAATGGCGATCGCCGCCCTGCGATCGGGAGCCAGCGTTTTAGTCTATCCCGGTGGCATTCATGATGTCTTTCGTCCCTACTATCAACGCAATCAAATTCGCCTCGAAGGAAACACCGCCTTCATCAAACTCGCCCTCCGAGAAAAAACTCCGATCGTCCCAGCCATTTCCTGGGGTGCCCACGATAGCTTAATCGTCCTAGGCGACTTGTATCCCCTCGTCAACCAATTGCACCAAATGGGAATGCCCTGGCTCTTGGGCCTCGATCCCGAAGTCTGCCCCCTCTACCTCGGCTTACCTTGGGGCATCGCCCTCGGCCCCCTCCCCAATATCCCCTTTCCCACCAAAATCTATACGCGCGTCTTACCCGCCATCAGCTTCTCCTGGTATGGGCGCGATGCCGCCAACGATCGGGCCTACGTTTACGAATGCTATGAAACCGTTCGGCGGGCCATGCAAACCGCCCTAGACCAACTGATTCAAGAAATACAACCCCCCAGCCCCAGCCAACCCGAACAGGTCATCCAGCAAATGTTCAATCACCTGTCAAATCACCTGTTCAAGCATTCATCAACCTAGCGACCACTGAATCTAGTGATATCTCTAGTGATATCTAGTGATAAGGTGCAGTAGGCTATCCCGAATCTCAGAACCCGAATCAACGCTCTTTGTAACGCTCTTTGTGTGGCAACTATTCCATGCCCCTGAACTATCTTCCGATTGATGTGATGGAACGCCGTTCAGTGTTTTGCGAGCTTTGGGATTCGCCTTGGTGTGAAGAACATGCGGCAATTGTTCGCCATGCACTCCTCCACGATCCTGATCCGAAGATTGGCCAATGGTGTCCTCAAATTTTGGTCGCTTGGGCCGATCGCAGTGCAGAAACACGGAATGCCCTGTTGATGTATCTTCGGCAGCCCTTCTTTGAAACTGCTGTGATTAATGAGGTGTTGCCTGCGGTTGCAGAACTGGGATTTGCGGATGACGAAATGGTGAATGCGATCGCGTCTCACATAGGTAGCCTGGAATATTGCGTTCCCCTCAATGTCATTGATGCGCTCGATCGGCTAGGACATTCAACACCAAACGCGATAGATGCCCTCGAATGGGCTAGCGATATCTCTAGTGGTTATTATGCCGATGATCTGATTCGCCAGACTGCCGCAGAAACGTTAATTAAACTGAAAGAACTTCCATTGTGAAAATTATCTTAGTTCTTGTCTGGTTGGATTGTGCTGATTTGTTTAGAACATTCGCTAAAAATAGAGAGGGCTGATCTGTATCCCCTGTCCGATCTGATTCATCGCAGGGTTCCAATGTTACAAACGGGACAGAGATGATAATACTTCTGATATTCCATGAGAGATCCCTTGGCATTGCAGTGAGGGCAGTGAACCTGATCGAAAACTAAGTCATACAGGATTCTTATTTTCTCCCCCTCTAAAATGGCCTCTTCTTGCACTGGAACCCGAATTCCACTATCCACCCAAGCCTCTTGAGAAACCTGTTTTTTAATTCGGCCTTTTTTAGAGGTCACCTCTACCCATTGCTTGCCTCGGACAATGATCCAGTAGGGATGATGACTCTGGTTTAACGTCTCCCCAGGGGCAGGACAAATGAAGAACCAACGATCGCATTCTCTGCAAAGGGCGATCGTGCGATTCCACCCTTGCCCCACCCAACCGATCGTGACACTGTGTGGGCAATGGTCACAAAATAATTCAGTTATCTCAGACATACTATGATTTTACAAATCAATCGTGGTGTTCAGACCATACCTCATAGATCACCCAGCCGATCGCGCCTACAATCAAGAGTCCTCCGAGCCAAAGGACTAATCGAATCGCCACAATCATCCCAACAATAATCAACACAAACGTGAGAGCCGTCTTCTGAGCTTTGCTGAGCGATCGTGCGGGTAAGTGTTGCCTAGGGAGAATGGTCTCTAGGGGGGATTCTGCTACAGCAAGGGTCGGCATTGTGGGGGATGGCGTAGGTTCCTGCTGGACTGCTTCCTGTTGCGCAAGTTCCTGTTGCGCGAGTTCCTGTTGCGCGAGTTCCTGTTGCGCGAGTTCCTGTTGTGCGAGTTCCTGTTGTGCGGTTTCCTGTTGCGCGGGTTCTGCCGCTGGCTTTTCCGTGACCTGCCAAATTCCTTCGATATTTGCATTCCAGCGTTGCGGCTGTACCTCCCCAAATCCTACCAAAAATAACTCCCGTACTGTTGGGACATCAGTTTGGCGGAAGTAGTAATACAATGGCAAATCATCATCCCCTCGATAGCACAAGGATTCATCGTCAGGATCTAAATAGCCCTGGGTTGTAACGATCTCGTGGAAATTCTTCTCGCCTAGGGCCTCTCTGAGTTGCCGAAAATCCTGACGATCGATTTCTGTAAGGGTAAAGTTCCACCGTGAGATCCCCATCGGAACTGGAATGGGGTGCTCCCAATCATCCTCCGTGATGTCCCCATCATAGGCACCCATCCGCCGAGTCAAATCCCAAACATTAACGCTGACTTCGATATTTTTCTGTTGTTGTGCTTGCTGTTGTTGTAATTCTTGTGTGTGTTGTTGTGATTGCTGTTGTGTGTGTGAAAGTATAGGTGGCTGGGATTTTTCACCCACTTCCACACGACACAGCACCAGCCGTAGACCGTCTTCATAGCCCGTGACAAACTTCACCCGATAATTGAAAATGCGAGTAAAGAGCATTCCTTCACCTGTGGGATTAGAATCTGCCCAAATTCGCTCACATCGACTGAGAAAATCAAAGTGATTCAAGTCCTCGGGCACGATCGAGGCAATAAACCAATCCATCGAAATCGGCACATTGACTCGACCCGGTTGAGCACCAGGATTCCATTGCAGGCGCTCAGGAGAACTGGAATACTGGGTAATCCGCTGGAAAGCGGTGAGTAATTGGGTTAAATAGGGATAGCCTTGGGTGCTAATGGCATTGACTTGCTCCATCGTGAGCGTATCCGGTGTCAGCCCTGCAACATCCAACTCAATCAGGAAAAAGCGGCGTTTTACCGAAAGCGAGACCTGGCTATCAAAATCGTATTGTTGCGCGAGGGTTACAATATCTTGCGATCGGGTTTCTAGACTTTCTAAAGCAGCTTGCGAAGGAATTTGCATAGGAAATCAAACACAGGTGGAGATAGTTCGTCTTACGTCGAGTCAGAAGAGGACTTATGCAGGGGGGCTCCACACCAATCAGCATAGTTAAAGTGGGTTGTGCCAAAACGTAGCTGAAGACAGCGCGATCGAAGTCCTTGAACTGCGGTAGTCGGTAAATTCAGCATTCCCAAAATGCGATCAAACGTGACGAGATCGCCCCTGGCCCAGAGTTGACCCAGATGACAGGATAGGCAAGCCAAAAGCTGCTGTGCCTGCGGTAAGGCAGGATCACTTCCCAGGAGGAGTAACGCCTGCTCTCGACCTGTCCAGTCGATCGCACCCGGCTCCAAAGGCCAGTAGCAATTTGGCAAAGCAGCCCAAGTCAGCAGCTCTAGATAACTGGGTGGGGTGCCATCTGCAAGGCGATCGGTTAGATCCTCTGGTGCAGCGATGGGTATTGCTGCCGCAAGCTGAATGGCAGAGTGTGGGAGGGTTTTCGTGGTTAGCAATTGATAGGATTGGCTGCCAATGCTCAACCTCAGACTGTGGGGAGCCTTCAGGTCTGCTTGCTGTAGCGTTTGCAAAGCCCTCTCAAGAATGGCCTCAATTTGTGGCCAAATGTCGGTAAAAAAGATCCAATCTAAAACTAGTAAAGATTGGCGTTGTTGCAAGCAATGCTGATGGATGATTTTCTGCAATCGATCGAGCCTGATTAAACAGGATTGAAGTTTTGGATAACTAATCAATTGATCCTGTAATTCCTGAGACAATGGTAAATTCATCAAACCAGCGAGATACAGACGATTCAGTAATTCATCCCGTCGCTGAGTTGCATTGTCCGGTGTATACAAATAGGCTCGATCGGTAAATAGTTCAAGATAATTAGCAGCCGTCTGCTCTAAATCTTGCAAAATTGGCGGAATCAGCAAGCGATGGTTGCTGGGTTGAAGGGCAGAAAATTTGTTGTTAGAGGGGATCGGTGTCCCAAATCGCGCTATCCAGTCCGCCTCAGTGATGACTTCCACCCCGGCCAAATCAGGAATCTGGCGATATTCAACCCACGATCGCGCCACCTGCATAATTTTGAGCACTGTGCTATGCACCATGAAATAGTCAGGATAATAGTTTCCTGGAACCCAACGCCAAATTAGTTCATCAAAACCTTTTGCCTGCTGGGTTTGGGCTGCTTGCTGGGTTTGGGTGTGAATTAATTCCCACAGTGACCAATCTCGATAATGATCAGCTTCATCCACCCGAATCGGCCATAGCTCTGTCTCAAACGATCGGCCAAAAGCATCGTAGGCGATCGGCGTCCAAGGTTCATGCTGTTTCAGACAATGCCAAAAATCTGGGTAGTTGGCTGCTAAAGCTTGGTTCGCCAGGACTTGAATGAACCAGGCATCGTTATAAGCTGAGCAAGACTGCCGACTGTGGCGACCCCAAAAAATAATTTGTTCTTGATGTTGTCCAATGGCCAGAGTGTAGCCATCAACTAATACGATTGCTTGTGGGTACACGTTAATCTATCTGTTCTGCAATCTATCTGTTCTGCAATGTATCTGTTCTAAATGCCCGCTCCGTTCCCTAGTAGGAGATCCTGAAGATACGATGAATTCAGCCTTGCAAGCAACCGCCTAAGGCTGTCCCATCTGGGAAATTAACGGATTGTATTGCAGCAAAACGGTATGGTTCCACCATAACCTTGTTAAAGCACAGTATCTAGTTAAAGCAAACTATATCTAGTTAAAGCAAACCATCAAATCCTAAAGCCGATGATGAGATTTGAACTCACGACCGCTCGATTACGAATCGAGTGCTCTACCACTGAGCTACATCGGCAACCAAAAAGCTGTATACCAGTGTAGCAGAAAAATAACGGATTGCAAGCCCTTGTTTAAAAAATCAGCGATGCCAAATTAAATGCATTTGTACTGCAATGATTGCCTATGGGGTGAGGACGGTGTAGAAAAGACCCCCATGATAGTAGGTTCACCTAAATAACAGTTGATAAACCACGATCGTGAGCAAAAAGAGAATGCATCCCACGAGCCACGATCGTTGTTGTTTGAGCTGTTGAATTTCTTGTAAAAGCTGGGTTTGTAGATGCTGCTGCGCCATTTGCTTCACTTCTTCGGGCACCGCATCCAGTACCGACTGAGAGACCAGCTTGTCCTTGCGATCTGCGATCTGACTGGGTGGATTCGGAACTGCAAGGGTAGAGTCCTCAGAATCAATGGGTTGAGCAAGTGCTGGTTCCACCTGTTGCAAGGAAGAACCTGACGATGGGTGTAGTGGGACAGCAACAAGTGGGACAGCAACAGTCGGTGTGGCAAGGTCTACGCTCGATTTGGATTGATCCACGATCTCATTTGAGCCGACCTCCGCTGTCCTGTCTAAGGACGCACTTTCTAGGGATGGATCTGAAATGGGATTAATTGTGGAAGAAACGATCGCATCAGAGAGCGCAATAGGCGGGGGTTCCACCTGTGCAGCGGACAGTCTGGCCACAGAGGATTGATCCATCGGCGATCGCGCAGGAGACTCAGAGGGTTGAGCAGGGGCGGTGCTGCTCTGCAACTCTAATGCATCATAGGTGGCTAACTGGGCATCTACCCAATTCAGGTTGAAAATGGCTTGGTAAATGGGATTTTTCACTTGAAGGCGGCCTTGCCGTTGCTCCACCAAGCCGGATAACAGCAGCTCTGTTAAAACGGGTTCAATGGCTCGATCGCTGGAAAAAATCACTTGCTCAAAGTCCAAAGATTTCTCTAGCGATTTTCCTAGCCAATCTGTTCCCAATCTAAGTTGTTCCGCAGGTGGCGTCGGAGAATTAACAAATTGGGTCGCTGGAGCTGGGGAAATCCCACGGGTGGAATCCAGGCTAAGGTCTGCCAACGGTCTGGATGGAGAATTCTGATTTTTGGGAGATACCTCCTCTGGTTCGTCTGGTACTGGGTTCGATTGCTCTCTGAGGAGCAACTGGCGATACAGTAAGAGGCGATCGCGCCGACCTCGGGGTTCAAATAACAGGCGATCGCGAATGGTCCGCAGGTGTTCTGGATAGTCTTGAGCTTCCCAATCCTGAAGAATATGCTTGTGGACGAGCTGTTCCACCCAAAAAGATTCGGTTCCTGGGGGTAAATTGAGCGTTCCTTGAATGGTCGATTGGCTACTCTGCATGGTGAGTTGACAGAGTTTCTGGGTCAAAAAGGGTTGCCCCGCCGTCCAATACAAGATGGCTTTGAGGACAGCCATGGGTTGGTTGACCTTCCCCACCAGCCCACAGGCAAGGGGAAACACTTCATGATCCTGAAAGCCCCGCAGTTGGATAGCTCGGCCAATGTTGAGGGGGGTCCGCTGCGGATCTCGAATCAGGGCTGCTGGTGTAGCCACGCCAAAGAGTGCCCAAGTCAGTCGCCGATACTCTGGCATCTCAGAGCGTCGATCGTAGGTGGCTCGAATTAATGCAAAAAAGTCATCCGTTGGAAAGGTCAGAGCCATGACGCTATCGACTTCGTCGATGAAAAGGACGATCGGCCCTGGGACCTGAGGCAACAAGATTTCTTCAAAAAAGGTTGCTAATCGCCGAACTAAGGATAATTCCTGATGGTTGCGCCACCAACTGCCCAACTGTACTTCAAGGCGGAAACTTTGAATGAGTGAAGCGGCAAAGGAGGCATACCATTGCTCCGGCGTTGTGGTGCGTGTACCCAGCAGGGTTAGATCCACTGCGCCACATTTGCGCCCCTGTTGTTGGAGCTGATGCATGGTGCGCACCCGCAGGCTGGATTTCCCCATTTGCCGTGCATTCAGCACATAGCTCAACTCCCCATTATTGAGCGCCATGACCAGATCCAAATCCGCTTGGCGTACCACATAGCTGGGTGAATTTTGTCGTAGACTCCCGCCGACCTGGTATGTATCGCTCACAATCAACCTCCCTTGGCTTCCCACCAGTGTATCGAGGTTCCACTGAATATTGAGCCTGAACTCAATGCTGCACTCAATACTGCACTCAATACTGAACTCGATACTGAACTCGATACAGTGGTGTTTGGAGAAAATGGCATTCTGCCAGCTCCGAACAATGAGCGAATCCCACAAGTCCGAGCAGTCCACTGCCCCATAGCCGATGACTACCGCACGATCGGGATCTGGAACAATCCTACGGGATCTCGCAGACTTTCAGATCCGTTTTAGATCATCCGTTTCAGAGTAAATTTCAGGTCAAATCAGGGTTGCTATTGCAGGGCTTGCTCCTGTTGCCAGCGATCGTAGAGGAGTCTCTCCAGATATTCCTTACGCTGGGTGACATCACGGACAATCCCTTCTACCCCTAAAATGATGCCGTTCTCATTGCGAATGGCATGCACTGATTCCGAAATCCAGATGTGAGTGCCATCGGGCCGTGCCACCTGAGATTCAAACTCTTGAACTCGCCCATATTGATAAAGATATTGTAATAATTCCCCCCAGCGAGAAGAACTGAGATAGAGGTGCTGCATTCCTTCAGCCTGGAGCAATGACTCGACATCGCGGTATCCCAATAGCGTGGCGAGCGCAGCATTCACCTGTAAAAATTTTCCTTCCGGGCTAATGCGATAGAGGCCGTCTACGGCTTGGTCAAAGAACTGACGATAGGTGGCTGAAGCGTGGAGCTGCTGTTCCACTTCTGCCCGAAATAGCAGATTCTGATCCATCATCTGTTTACGCAAGCGTTGCAGGGTGAGCTGGTGCTCGATGCGAATCAGTAATTCCTCCACTTGGATGGGCTTGGTGAGGTAATCGACCCCGCCCATGTTAAAAGCCTTGACCTTGTCGAAGGGTTCATGGATGGCGCTGACAAAAATGACCGGAATCTGTTCCGTGGTCGGATCGGCTTTGAGTCGTTCACACACCTCATACCCATCGATCGTCGGCATCATGATATCCAGCAAGATCAAATCGGGTTGGATTTGAGTGGCATGATTCAGGGCGATCGTCCCGCTAATTGCACTACACACTTCATAGCCGTGGCGAGCCAAGGTTTCCGAGAAAAATCGGAGAACCTCCGGTGTGTCATCCACCACCAAAATGGTCGCTTGAGGCTTGCCATCGTCTAAGTTAAAGCCCAGCAACCGAAAAATCTCGACCTCTGTTTGCTGTAGGGATTGATGGTGTTTTGCCCCTTGGCTACTGAGGGTTTGGTGTTGCAGGGTCAGCTGTTCCAGTTGACGGACTGTGCTGATGATATCCCCCAGGGGTGGTGTCTGGTCGGAAATTAAGCGGAGGCGATCGATCCGTTGGTGAATCAGGCGCTCTAAGTAGTAAGCGGTGATATCCGACAGCGGTAGCTTAGATGGCAAAGGAAGAACCTGACGATGAGTGGAGTGGGGCAGCATAGGTTTTAGGGAGCCGCTTGGAGTGGATGTGCAGACAACTGAGTAGTTCCTGGCACCTAGCAATGACCAGATCACCATGAACGCTGGAGACAGACTGACTTAAGTTCAGGATGTCCTCAGTTTAAAGCCAGAGAATCAGAATTCTCAATGCCTTAAGTAAAGAGATTCTGTAACTAAGTTTTATTATTGGTGAAAACAAATTTTTCTGGTTGGATCCCACGTATATCTGGCGCGATTACCTACTATTGGGAGCGATTACCTACCAGTTTGGAAATTTTTTATTTTGTAAAAGAGCAATGCAGCTTGCGTTCATGGATTTCCTGTGGACAAGCCATCTTCGGGTTTGACGCTTCCCGATACCCCCTTAGCTTGGGCCATGGGCTAGAGAGAGTGCCTTCGAGAATGAGAGAGAACATCCACCCACCTAGAAGTCGTCACGGGGCTGGAGGGAGGGACTGGAATCACCAATTCGTATCTTGGTTTTGCTTGAGCGTTGTCAGTTCAACAATTTTGTCAAACTGAAATTGACAGATGAGGGTTTCAAGGTGATGTAACAAGGCCGGATCGGGAATGGGCATTTCACCAATGAGTCGTTGACACCGCTCTGCATTGAGGCGATAGGCTGCATGATGTAACTCGGAACACCAATGGGACGGCTGCTCGGCGATCGCGCGACTGTGCTGCACGGCCTCCTGGACCTCCTCCTGCACTGCTGTGACCAGAGGACTGGATGTTGCCGCTAGCCCTCGGAGAGGATCCAAAGATTGTAATCGATCGACGGGAGACAGGCCATCGATACCCACCGGAACCGTGACTTGAAACTGGGTGCCCTGTCCCAGGGTGCTGGTCACTGTGATCTCTCCCTGCATAAGTTGCACCATTTGCCGACAGATCGCCAATCCTAACCCTGTGCCCTGCTGCGATTGTTGTCCCGATTCACTCTGGACAAAGGCTTCAAAAATCTGTTCGAGATCCGCTGCGGGGATGCCAACTCCGGTATCACTGACTTGAAAGATGAGATGGACGGTGGGGTGACTCGTAGCGGGGCGATCGGGGTGAGACTCTGACTGAGCGGATGCCTCAGCAAATGTCCCAGCAGATTGGAACACCTGCAAACTGATGGTGCCTTGGTGGGTAAATTTGACTGCGTTATTAATCAGGTTGACTAACACTTGGCGCAGCTTATTCTCATCCGCAATGACATAGCGGGGTAAATCTGGGGCATCTTTGCGGTACAGGGTCAGTCCCTTGGCCACCACTTGGGGTTCAAAGAGTTCTTCCAATCCTTGTAGGAATTGTTTGAGACTAAAGCGAGTGGGGCGAAGTACGGCGGCTCCAGCCTCTAACCGAGAGAGCTCTAGCACATCATTAATCAATCCCAGCAAGTGTTGAACACTCCGTTCGATCGTGGTGAGTCGAGATTTTTGCTCGGCATCCAGGCCGGGATCATAGTTGAGTAATTCGCTGCACCCCAAAATAATGGTCAACGGTGTGCGCAACTCATGGTTCATATTGGCTAAGAAGGCACTTTTGGCCCGATTAGCGGCTTCGGCTTGCCGTTGGGAAAGCGCTAAACTTTGATTTTTTTCCGTCAGCTCATGGGTTCGGGCGGCAACCTCTTCCTCCAGTTGCTTAGAGTAGTTCGCCAGCATTTGATGGGATCGCTTCAGTTGCTCCCAGGCGATATAGGTGCGACAGAACATCCCCGCCACCGCAAACCCGATCGCCGATCCTGCCATGGGCAGCCACCAGCCTGCTAGAAATAAGCCATAGGGGGTTCCCACTAAAACAAGGAATAAACCGGGTAAAAGAAAACCGGCTTTTGTCCAACTGCGCAGTTTCCAACCGACCCAACCCCCGCCGATGATCCAAACGATCGTCCAGAGACTATAGATCGGGTAGGGAACCCCTCGCAACGGTTGGCGGCCATCTAGGGCTGCGCTCAGGAGTTGATTGGTGACATCGGCATGGATTTCCACCCCAGCCCAGGTTGTGTCGGCTCCTTGGCTAAAGGGGGTATAGATTTGATCATTAATGCTGGGAGCCCGAGTTCCCACTAAAACCACACGATTGCGGAGGAGGTCGGGTGATACCTTGTCATCTAGGACATCAGAGAGTGACACTCGGGTCACGCCACCGGGCGATCGTTGAAAGCGACTAATGATTTGGTAACCGTCTAGGTTGGTTTGAACATAGCCACTGTCATGGGCTTCCAAACGATGAAAAATAGATTTTCCCAGTTGAATCGTTTGCCCTTTAATTGTTTTGGGCGCAATCTTTTCTTTCTCTAAGTAAATCAAGGCCAACCGCGTGCCCAAGGTTAGCTGAGGTTGTTTATGGGTGTCCAGGAAGGACAGTAACGATCGCCGCACCTTGCCATCGCCATCAATGACCAGATCGCTGGCAGCCACTTGTTTACGATCGCGCAAAATAGGGGGGGCATCAACGCCCTCTCCCAAGGGACTGCGCAAAAATCGTTGGATGCCAATCAGATTGGGCGTAGTGGAAAAGACCTGTTGCAAATTGGCATGACCAGGTTCCACCGGGAGATTGCGATAGAGATCCAAGCCGATCGCCCGTGGCTGGAGCTTGCGGATTTTTGTCAACCCCTTGGCTAGCAGCTCATCGGATAGGGGATACCCCCATCGAGAGATATCAGTTTCATCAATGGCAACAACGGTGACCCGTTGGGGATTAGGTTCTAGGGGGACGGTTTTTAGCCAGAGATCCCAAATTGCCCATTCTAAAGGCTGCAACAGTCCCGACCATTGCAGCCCTATCACGCCAGCGGATATTCCAACGATCGGTAATCCGCGCTTAAACCAAAGTCCAAGCTGCCGTTTCAGCCCTTTCCCCATAACCCGATTTGCAGCCCAATGCTGAAAGAGATACCGTTCTCAAATGACCCAATGTCTAGTGAAATACCGGGATTGCAATCCTAAATTCAGGACAAAACCCAACACAATTTTGTTGGGCTTAATTGAGAGTCCTGAGTATATCTGTTGCGTGATGGCTTTAGTGTAGCGGTTTTTTGAATTCTCGAAATCTGTCTTGCCACAGGTGACAAGTGATGTCCGGTAAGCAGGCCGAGAGAACGTACAGGATCAGTGAGAAGTCGATACATTAGCAGCGTCTGACCTGTTAGAGGAAATAGGTGACAGCAAAGTGGGAGTGGAGGGAGTGGATAGGCTGGATTGCTGAGCTGGCTCAGCGGGCATGAGGCGCTGGCTGGGCTGTGCAATGGTTTGAGATTGGCCTTGTAGAACTGACCACCGGCTCATTGCATCTAGCCAAAAGCCTTCTTTCGCGAGCTGTTGAATCACATCTAACTCTGTGCTGGCAGACTGGACAGCAGGAATCTTGAAGGGCATGGGGGTATGGTGCACTGTGGTCTGCACCGTGAGATCGCGGGTGCGATCGCGGGTATCGCATACTAGGGCTACAGTCCAAGTATATTTTTGTCCCAGTTGGAGACTGGGAGCCGCTTGAGGATAGGAAATAGACACCCACCCTTTCTGTTGAGGAACGGCAAGCAGCGACTGATAAATTTCTTCGCCCTGGCTACCCACAATGCTGAATTCAATCTGCTGGGGATGGCTGCTGGGCATATAAACCCAGAGATCTGGCCGCGAACTTGCGGTCAAACTTTCCTGGTTACGGGGTTGCATAACGCCAAAGGGAGCCTGAGCTTGGCGTAATTCATGGCCACAGAACACAGGTCGGGTTCCACCGCTGCCGGTGCCAGTGGGGGTACTAGGCGGGTCAGTAAAGTCGAGTTCGGGGTGAGCGATCGCGGAGGGGGCTAGCGCTCCTGTTGCTAATAAGCATGGTAGCAGAACTCGGAATATGGCAGTGGGTGTTGTATTTATCTTCATAAAGAAAGCACAGATTCATTTCAGGAAGAATTCACCACAGTTCCGTGGGAACCGGAGCAAGCGGACGGGGAAAGGGGGATTGCATGACCTGGACAAAGGCAGATTCCCTGGATTGACCTTTTGCGACGGTCTAGGAACAAGACTGTCTATCGGTCCGGTGCTGCCAAGCGTTTGACAGGCAATTGGGAAATTCAGATCTCAGCACGCTGATGGGGGTTATCCATCGTTGATCCACTAGTGGCGAACATCCATAATTGGACGGGCCCATGATTTGAGTGGATTCATGATTGGATGGGCTAGGGAGTGAGGTATGAATATACTGACTTTTCCCGAATCTCAACTTAGGTTAACTAGCGCAGTTGAAGTCACTAGCCTTTGTTCAATCACCGACCTTAGTCATCGATCTCCCTAGTAATAGATCTCCCTGACAGACACCCCATATCCGCTGAAACTCAATGTGTCTTTACGGAAAGAGATTGGTAAACAAGTTTGTTTGTGGGTTATTGACGGGTCACAAGGGGGCACAAGGTGTGAGCTGACACAGGTGAGCTGACACGAGTGAGCCAACATGGGTGAGCCAATATTTACCCAGTGAGATAAATACGGGATCAGTCTATGTATTAATTAGGACATCGACTATCCGATTTTGTCCGTATAAGTCATTGAAAGTTTACTGAAAAAATATATTTGAAGAATAAAATTATAGTTATTGCCAATTGCCAACAAGGGTAAAGGCTGCCCAATAGTAGGGATGGTTGTAGAGATCTTGCTTTAGTAGCGCTAGCTGGGCTTGGCGAACGGCTTCTGCCCGAGACAAGTGGGCCTGTTGTAGGGCTCGGTAAAAATGTTCCATGAACTGAGCAGTCGATCGATCGTTCACCGTCCAGAGGGAGGCGAGGGTGCTTCTTGCGCCCGATCTCACAGCGATCCCCGCTAATCCCAGAACGGCTCGACGATCGCCCTGGGCCGTTTCACAGGCGCTGAGCACGAGCAACTCGAGGGGTCTTAAGTTTTTGAGTTCTCGCTTGCGCAGGGATCGGTCTAAATCTTCTAACCGGAGCGGGCCATCCACTGCTAATAGATAGGTATCCTCCGATCGAGAACTGAATTGGCCATGGCTAGCTAAATGCAAAATTGAAATGGGTTGGGTTTCCAGTAAGGTCTGAATTTGTTGCTTGGTAAAGGATTGATCCAACAGGATTTGGGAACGGGTAATCCGCTGGATTTGTTCTAGTTCGGCTTGCACACCGGGAAGCGGGGTGTAATTTTGAGCACCTTGACTGAGCCCTGCAGCTAAAACTTGTCCACGATCGGAAGGGCTTGGGGGGGCTGCTAAGACCTTGAGGGTGGGGGTGACTCCAATGCCAAACTGTTCAATTAAGTACTGTTTCCCATCATGGAGGGCTGCCATTGGTACATTTCGCAAAGCCCCATCGGGCACAAAGATGAGGGTTTTGATGTTGTGTTGGTTAAGATGACGAAGGGCCGGTTGAATCAGCCATTGATGCAGGTTTTTAGCAACCGTTAGGCGCTCTTGACGGAAGGAAGTCGATCGCATGGATTGTCGGAAGCGATCGAGGGTGGCTTCAATGTGAGCCTGCGGGAGTACGGTACTGTAGTGCTGTAGCGGTTGCCCAGGAATGGAAACAATGACGGTTAGGCGGTTAGACAGGATAATCGGATAAATAATGGCTGCTTGAGGATCCACACTATCGACGGTGGTGGCCTTGAAATCGAGGCAAGCTTCCCGGAAGTAATCGGTCAATTCGGCGAGTTGGAGAGACTCAATGACCTGTTGTGCCTCGTGGAGGAAGTCTTCCTCTTGAGCCCAATCTACACGGTTGCTAGAACCTAGACCTTTGGCTTTATCCTGCTCTGCCGCATCGATCAATAGTTCCACCAACTCGCGATAGACGGGTTCAACCTGATCTCGAAAGGAGAATTGCACCTCGGTATCGATCGCGGCTAGATCTTGTCGGATGGTTTGTAAACTTTGAATGGCCGATCGGTAGTAACCGATCGCCTCCCGTCGATCGTTCTGTGTCCGTCGAATCCGCCCCATCTGCCATTGCCATTGGTAGATCAAATCGGGGGCATTCAGCTGTTCTGCCAATTCCAACGCTTTCTCAGTCAGTTGTTGGGCGTGGTGCCACTGCCCTTGGGCTTCATACAAGCCGCTGAGTCGTCCCAGCCCAATGGATTCCGCCCGTAGATCATGGGCCGATCGCGCTTTTTGAATTGCGGTTGCTAACAAATGAACGAGTGAAGGGGCTTGATCTGTCGGAGCCCGTTGGGCTGTGATGGCGGGAACCCAGGCCGATGATTGCCAAGCATGTAGGATATCTGCCAGTTCTAAACGGGCATAAATCCCGAGGGATGATTGATCCGCTTGGGGCAGTTCGGCCTGGATTTGTGCGAGATAGGTCTGGCCTGTATCCCACTGTTGTTGCTCCAACACCAACCGGAGCGATCGTAATAGCGCTGGCAAACGCACTGGACTGTCCCCACGACTTGCAGTTCGGTATAGCGTCAAGGCATCGCTGCGTTTTTGCTGAGCGGCGAGGGTGTTGGCTAGATGAAAGCTCGCTAAGGCCATGGCCTGGGACTGGTGGGGTAGACGTTGGGCGATCGCCAAGGCTTGTTCGAGCACTGTCTGGGAGGTTTGGCGATCGCCCATCACCCGCAAGACATTGCCCAAGTGCAGTAAGCTCAGCAACTTGTCGTAGGAATCCGGTTGATTAGCCAGCTGAGTTTGGGCTTGTTCTAGCAGTTGTTTGGCGCGTCGATAATACCCTTGTCTTTGTAGGGTGTTGACCTGGGCGATCGTGGTTTGTAGGGTGGAGGCATGGGGGGGAGCAGGTACAGTCTGTAAAGACTGGGTGGGGAATGGCGCATTCACGGCAGCACTGGCCTGGAAAGAACTGGCCAGTAAGATCATTCCAACCACACCGCAGGGGATTAATCTAAAATGCATCGTTTTCTGCCGCTTTACTACCAAATAAAAAGGGGGAATTCCTGCCAGTGCAAGCTTAAGAAGACGGTACCCGTGCGGCTTCAGTGGGTCTGCCGCAATGGACAGGGGGAACACCCATGACTTGGCGACTGGCCAGTAGGGAGAGACTGCCATCGGGATTCCACTGCCATCGATCGGCTTCGATCGGGTGACTATCCAAAGCGCCATTGCCCGTCCAGTTAGGAGTGAAATCGCGATCGCCACTCGGTGACAGATTGTGACTGGGGGGAATGTTGAGTACTTCCTGGGGACTCGGCGGTAATCCACCGCGACCGGTGACCACAAAGCGATTGGCCTGTCGCAGTTGAGAGCACACGGGATCAATTTGATGGGAAAGATCTAGAAGATCCGCAGGGAGTTCGTTCACGCTTTTGCTGGGATCAATCTCAGGACTGTTAATCGTGACAATACCATCAATCCCAAATTCAGAACTGGCTGTAATGTCGCTGAAGGGGATCGGGCGGGGTTGAAAACTTAATCCATACAAGCCTCGGGTCGTAATTTGGATATTGCCACCCCGTTCTCGCAGGGCTCTTGCGGTAATGTCGCTATTTTCATCCGGTAAGGCAATGATGAAACCAGCCTCTACTTTAATGTTGCCACCGTTGCCCTTATCGAAGGCGCGAGCCGTAATTTGGCTCCCCTGGCGCATCACCAACAGGTCTTGAACGTTCAGATCGATCGTAGCGCCAGTGCCTTGGGCGGTCACAGCAATCAGAGTCCCGTTCGAGAGGGTAAAGTTGTTGGCTGCGATCGCCAATTTCCCTCCATTGCCTGCGGTGGTACTAGAGAGCAATAGACTATCCTGAACCTTAAGATGATCAGCCGTAACATCCAGTTGGCCACTATTTCCCGATGCCCAACTGCTGACGGAGATCAGTGCATCTTGGCTAATGTCAATTTGGGGGGATTTAAGGGATAGATTGCCCCCTGCGCCTTGGGCATAGGAGCTAGCGAACAAGCCCGTTTGCTGTTCTGAGAGTTGAAAGATTTGTTGGGCAGTAATTCGCAGATCTCCCTCCGGTCGTTGCACAAGAATGGCAGCGCCTTGAGGTGGGTTCGGAGGGTTCACTGTTGGTGGAATAAACACCAAATTTCCTTTGGTCACTCCGTCTAGTAAGAGTTGGAGGGTTGGTGCGATTTGCCCTGTCCCTTCAAAGACAGCCTGTTCTGAGGCATCAATGGAGATATCGCCTGCTTGGCCTCGACCGAAGGTGGTTGTGCGAATACGCCCCCCTGACTGGGCCGTAAAGATACGGCTACTGATGATGATGTCTCCGCCCCGTTGTCCGGTAGTACTCGCATCTAATTTGGCAAAGTCAGTTACGCGAAAGTGATCCGTCGTAATCGCGATCGTGCCTCCCTGGGCCGCTGCGGACGTGGTATTCGTAAAAAATCCGCCGCCGGACCCTGAGACCACAACCATCTCTCGACTGTTAACACTAATGTTGCCCGATCGATCTTGACCTGAAGTAGAAGCAGCGACTACCGCACTATCGGTCACCCAAAGCTGACGACTATTGAGATTGATATTTCCCCCTCTCCCTCCCACAGAGCGAGCCGTTACCGTTGTGGGACTCGTGCGATCGGGCGACATTCCATTTAAAACAATTCTATCGGTTGCATTGATAGTCAGGTTGCCACCTTCCAATTGGTTCGTACTGCTGGTACTCAACCGGGCCCCTTGGAGTAGCGTCAACTGCCCAGTGTTAATTTCTAGCTCACCCGCTTTCCCGCCTCCCAAGCCGGTTGTGGAAATACTGGTCGTGACCCCCGGTACATCTGATAGCGGAAATTGAATGAGATCACTGCCTACCACATCCACTCGATCGCGCGCATGAATGGTTAACTTGCCACTGCTCCCTGAATTGAGAGTCGTTGTTGAAACAAAACTATTTGTCTGTAAAGTCAAGCGATCGGTATTAATGGTCAGAGAACTACTATCACTGGGGCTATGAATCGCAGTCAGACTTGAAATCAGTCCCTGATCTAATGTGATGTCTGACGCATTAATAGTTAAGCTACTTGGTAATCCTACTCCTGCTGTAATGTTAGTAATGTAAGCTCCATTTAACAAAGTTAAATTTTCTGTATTTAGGATAATTCGTCCTGTTGTTCCAGAATTGAGCGAAATTGTAGCAATAATATTATTGGCCTTAGTAATATCTAAGGTTCCTGTGGCAAGTGCCTGCAAGGTCTGAGCGTGATTCCCAGTTCCCAGAATTTCAATGGTATCCCTGGCGTTAATGGTCAGATCACCCCCGGCAACAGCTCCTAAATTCAAGGAGAGAATTCGAGCATTGTTGGCCATCTGGAACGATTGTCCCTGAATCTGAATGGCTCCCGAAGGATTTCCAGAAGTATTAATTGTGGCTCCGTCTAAGAGCTGGATTTTTCCTAAGGTGGAAACATTGGGATAACTCAGCGCTAAGCCCCTTAAATTAGGGGTGATTGTAACTTGTCCAGCAGCCTGAACACTTCCCAATTCGACCCGTCCACTGGGCGCGAACAAGTTCCCTCCCCGTACCAGCACATCTCCGCCCACTAAGGCTAGCGTTTGTCCCGGTGCAACGGCTAAGGCAGGAGATTGCTGCACAATGGTGCCAGGAGCGGAGCCAAATTGTAGTCCCAGGGGCAGATTAATGGCTAGTAAGGGGGGAGCTTGAGGATTCGTAGCACTAAATTCCCCTCCATCACTAAACTGATACCCCTTTGCGGTGGTGGCTACAAACGCCCCCCCGATCGCCAACCGAGCATTCTGTCCAAAGGTAATGCCGTTGGGATTGAGGAAAAAAAGATTGGCATTGCCATTGGCTGTGAGAACGCCATCAATTTGGGAGGGAAGTTGGCCCGTCACCCGTGTAATGATATTTTGAGTCAGGGTTGGATCAACTTGGAAATTAGCAACCTGTCCCCTCGGCACTGAGAAGCGCTCAAAACTGTGGAAAAGGTTGCCTCCCCGCTGAGTTCCGCCTGTAATTTGGAAAGTCGTTGCCTGTTGCTGAACTTGGGTGGTGGTGGGTAGCGTATTATCTGGCACGATCGGAACGGTTTGCGCGATCGCACGGGGACTGCTGACAACACTGAGCAGTCCTAGGATGGCCAAAAGCCCAAAGTGGCTCGATTGGAACTGCATGGCTAAGTCGCTCCATCAACGAGAGAAGGCATCCTCCCCCCGTCTTGACCTGTGATTGTGGAAGGCAGAGACCTGCTGAAGCGATTGGGCACAGATCTAACCAGTAGCCATCCAACCAGTAGCCACAGACTTGTCAAAATGGGCACTGGATACCCATTCCACCAAGAAACTATTGTCAGGTTCATAGATTGAGAAGAAGGGGCAATAGGCAAGCAAATAAGAACCCAGGGAAGCACACAATTGTCTGTTCCCGTAGTTTCGCTTGAAACCGGATATTTTGGGGCAAAATCCCTTTAATTTTTGATGAATTTTTCAGAAATAATCCAATACACTGCCTATAGAGATTACATGCTATGGCCTTGCTCAACAGTCCGGGGATCACCGACCCAACGGCCTCATTAAGATCCCCCCCAAATCCAAAGAATTCTGCCTGGAAGCATGATATTGTGCTTCAGTCGGTTCTGTCGGAGAACAGCCGCCAGAGGTAACGGGGAAAGCTTGGTGCAAGTCCAGCGCTGTCCCGCAACTGTAATGAGACGTTTCGTCTCTGAGCCAGGATGCCCACCGATGTTTATTCCTATTTTCAAGATCTGCGAGGTACAGAAAGAGAATGACCCAGTTGAAAGTTTCTAGAAATCGATCCTTGCTCCCATCGTTTACGGTTCTCAGTCTCTTGACCGGGGCCTTACTGTTGAAAGCGACTCCATCCCTAGCGCACCATGCGATGGGAGGGAACTTACCGACAACTTGGTTCCAAGGGTTGATGTCGGGCCTTGCCCATCCTATTATTGGCCCTGATCATTTTGCTTTTATCGTCGCGGTAGGACTTCTGGCCGCAATTAAGCGGCAAGGTCTGTGGTTGCCTGTTGCCTTTGTCGTGGCCGCGATGCTGGGAACGGGGCTGCACCTGACTCAATTCAATTTACCTGGGGTGGAACTCTTTGTTTCTGGCTCGATCGTCCTTTTTGGGGCGTTGCTAGTCATGAAAAAGTCCCCGAATACAGGGCTTGTGGCTGTTCTGACTGCGATCGCAGGATTGTTCCACGGCTATGCCTACGGAGAAGCCATTTTTGGAGCAGAAACCACTCCATTCTTTGCCTATTTAGCTGGCTTCACGATGATTCAGCTCGTGATCTCAATTGCAACCTTTTGGATCAGCCATGTAATGATTCTGGGCCGAAACCCTGAAGGGGGGGCTGTCCAATTCCATTCAGCTGGCTTTGTGATCTTAGGAATGGGGCTTGCATTTCTAATTTCACAAGTGATGAGTCTTCTCTTCCCATTCGCTGCGGCTTAGTCGTGCATTAGACAACGAAGTGATACTTTTGGGCTCCTAGTTCAGACCAGATTGATCGTCTGTGCTGAATTAGGAGTCTTTTATTTATTATTTTGTATTGAAAATTAATTGAAATCATCTTAACGAAGTAATGGTTCTTTCGATATTCAAGAAAACTACTTCAAGATTCATAGTTAAAATTTACAAAATTATAATTTCTCCGACTTAATTCATCGTTGTAAATTGAGGTCGATCGACTGTTTCATATCAGCAGCATTTCTAATTTTATTTTCTTCATTGATCAAAATTTCAAGCAAGAGAATTTGATTGTCTCTAGAGAATTTTATTATCGCAGTCTACGGATGTCAGGCAACTATTCAGGCTTCACTGTCTGCATCTGCCTCGTCGGCCTCGTCGGCTCAATTGAGTCAGTTCTACTCAGCGAGATTAATTCCGTAAAATCAACGCTTTCGCCACGGATTTCTTTATTTTAGGATCGTTTTATATCGATCGCTTCAGACCATACGCTTCAGATCATCGTCAGTTAGATCAACGGGGTTCAGCAAGACCGTAAAAACACTGATTACGATTAGCACTATTAAACTATAAACCTAATATATTTAGCTTCTGGATAAAAAATGTTAAAACAAGTTGTTGGCACTTGATAAATCTGGTCTCTCAAAGTAAGTCGGGAAAAAGAGCAAATATTTCCTGTAGAACCTAGAAAATCAGAACAATATCAATCGAGAAGAGCGGCTTAAGCGTGATTGGCACTCTCTGGTATGCAAGTTAAAAAATGCTCGATATCCTGTCTGAAAAGGTTGCTTCATCAAAGATTTACGAATTTTGCTTAATTATTAGCCAACTTTTCATAATTGACTTGTGTAATATTTCTCTTGGTAAATCGCTGAAACTGGCTTCAAACTAGGTTTTTAAGATGAATATTGATCGATGGCGAAGTTCCTGTTTTTGAGTGGTGTGGCATGCTTATATTATTTAAGCGTTTAATAGAATTAGATTTAGATTAGGTGTACCACTCGCGCGATCGAAGAACTTAATTTTTTGAGGTTATTTGAGATGCTTCTACTGATGGCCTCTACTCATGTGGTCTCGACCCATTTTTGAATAACCCTATTGACGTGGATCCAATCCGTTGATGGGGCGTGTATCTATCTTTCATGTCCTGCTGAAATTTGCACTGAAAATACCCCATGCAACTAAACTTTACCTTTGACCCGGGCACATCCCTGCAGCAAATGATTGGTATAGAAACTGCTGGCAGGATTTGGTCACAGTATTTAACTGATAACGTCAGTGTCAATATCCATGTCGGTGTTTCCAGTAGTTTGCCGGCCTCTGTGATTGGGGGTGCATTACCTGCAATCAGTGCCAAAACCTCCTACTCTAGTGTTCGCAATGCGATGGCAGTCGATCGGCGATCCGCCGATGACTATACTGCTTTTTTCAACCTTTCCTCAGGGAGCAATCAAACAGCGAATTTTGACTGGATGACCACGGACTGGGTGCCAGTGTCCCAACAGCTCAGTACCCAACGCGGTATCAGTACCCTGAATTTGACCAATGCGAATGCCAAAGCTCTAGGGTTATCCACTAACGGGGCTGCCTTGGATGGCTATATTCTCTTGAGGGCAAGTGCGCCATGGAGCTATGACTTTACCCGGAGTACAACGCCCTCAAGCAGTCAGGTCGATTTCCTGAGCACCGCTCTGCACGAAATTGGTCACATCTTGGGATTCGTGAGTGGAGTAGATGATCCCATCTGGACGACAAATGCCCATAACGCCTACAAAGCAGGGCAGTTGCACACTACCTACAACAACATTATTGCTAATCGCACCCAAAACGCTACGCCTCTTGACCTATTCCGGTTTAATTACAGCAAGAGTAGCTTCTTCCCCGATTTGTCCTACGGACAGATTGGAGGCCGCAAGGGATTTTCGATCGATGATGGTCTGACCTTTATTCAAGAGCTATCCAGTGGAGACAATGTCAGTTTGTCTGGAGATGGTCAGCAGGCCAGCCATTGGACTCGTGGGACGAATGCCATCATGGCTCCAACAATTTCGCTGGGGCAACGGATGAATATTAGCAACATCGATTTGCGCGCCATGGATGTGATGGGTTGGGATCTCGCTACAGCTGGCATTAACACCACCATCAACCTCTCAAGCTTGCAAACCCAAGCTAGGCAATCACTGGCTGCTCGGCTGGGGCAAACCGTGACATGGTTAGATGCCAATCAGTCAACCGCTGCTCAGCAGCTCAGTCAGAATCGCTCCCAAGATATCGTTCAAATGATTGCTAGAAGCGTAATCTACAGATGGGGCGGTGATGGAGATGGTTGGTGGCAAACCGTTGTTGGGCTATTGAGCAACTTGGGTTTATTCTCAACGTTAGACAACCAGACGAATCTATCTACAACCTCAGTTTTGGATCCTAATTCAACTACCGGCCTCTCTGGTAGTTCTATAGTTCCATCGTATTTCGCTCCTAATGTAACTGTGGATTTTGGTCAACGAAATTTGACCACGGTATCAGCACCCAGTGAGACTAATCTTGCTGTGACATCCACTGTAACAATCATCCCTACCATTCAAGTTAATCTTCTTTCGGTAAATAATCTGAGTAATTACTACGAGAGCCAAGTGAACTCGTTGATTGAACCACAAGCCAATCAATTTCTGCGAGCTGTTCAAGCAAACGTTCCAGGGGCGATTGAGCAACCCAACTGGGGAGGCGATGGTGATGGTTGGTGGTAGTAGAGCGGTTCAACAGTTGATAGTAATTTTTGGCAACGATTCATTGGGAATCTGGGGTAGCTAGTCAGACTATATGTTGACTATTTTTTAAGGCATCCTAAAGAATAAATCATGGGCAAGATTCTACAAGTTTAGATCTGGTCTTCATGGATGAGTGTCTTTGGATCTGACTCGCTGATATTGGTTTTCCTTCGAATTCGATCTTTTTTGTCATCCCAAATTCCTTATGCAAGTACCTATTTGGTTTCCTAAATATTTCTGGAAATCCCTGGTTTTTCCCATGGCGTTGGGTGCTTGGATGCAGATGGGAACATCTGGTTGGGCACAGGTGATTCCAGATAACAGCTTGCCCGTCAATTCGATTGTGCCGGGAGGGTGTATCACCTGTACGATTACGGGGGGAACCCAAGCGGGCAGTAATCTGTTCCACAGTTTTACTCAGTTTTCTGTGCCAACGGGGGGCTCTGCTTTTTTCGATAATGCGCCGACCGTTAACAACATCTTTGCCCGAGTGACCGGTTCGACGGCTTCCACGATCGATGGCATTTTAAAAGCTAATGGGAGCGCTAATTTATTTTTGATTAATCCCAACGGCCTAACCTTTGGCAGTGGTGCAACTTTACAGTTGGGAGGCTCCTTTGTTGGGAGTACTGCTGCTAGTATCCGCTTCCAAGATGGTACAGAATTTAGTGCCCTAGCTCCCCAGGTAAAACCTTTATTGACCATCAGTGCTCCCGTTGGGCTGCAATCTGGAGCCAGTCCAGGCCCAATTCAGGTTAACGGCTCAGGAAATAATCTCAAACTGGGCAGTAGCTTTTCCATTAATCGCAGTGCGCGTCCAACAGGTCTGGCTGTTCAACCGGGGCAAACCCTAGCACTTCTGGGTGGGGATGTCACACTCCAAGGTGGTAATCTAACTTCTGATCGGGGGCGTATTGAAATTGGTAGTGTGCAAGGCAACCAATTTGTCAGTCTCACTCCGACTAATCCTGGATGGATGCTGGGATACGAGAGTGCTTCTGCCTTTGGCGATATTCGATTACTCCAAGCTGCTTCGATCGATACCAGCAGCACCAGTGCAGGCAATGGAGCAATTAAGATTCAAGGGCGATCGCTCCAAATTCGCGATGGCTCCGCTTTGCTAGGCATTACCCTAAACAACGGCAAAGGCCAGCCCATTACCATTAACACAACGGATAGGATCCAAGTCTTGGGTTCCCAAGGCCAAACAGCGAGTACGTTGTTTCCCAGCATGATTTTGACCGATCCTGGATTAAATGCAACTGCAACCACCCAAGGAGGCAGCATTAATCTCACAACTGGTACCCTCGAAGCGATCGGGGGTGGGTTTATTTCAGCATCTACCCTGGCTGCCGGGGCAGCGGGGAACATTACGGTTCAAGCCAGACAAGTTAATCTGAAAGGAGAAATTCCTGCGGTCAGTGTTCAAAGTGGCCTCTTTTCCCAGGTATTGAATCGAACTGCTCGAGGCAATGCAGGAACAATCAGCATTGCCACCGATACGTTGAATGTCAGCGATGGTGCTCAAGTTTTTGCGAGTACCGCTGGATTGGGGCAAGGGGGGATACTGAACGTTAAAGCATCCAGCGTTAACTTGAGTGGTACTGGAGTCAATCGTCCGAGTGGTCTATTGGCCAGTGGAGCTGGTGGGAATGGAGGGCCTATCACCGTAGAAACGGGTCAATTAACGATCACGGGTGGTGCCCAGATCAATTCCTCCACCATTGGGCCTGGTCGCGGGGGAGAGATTTTTCTTCAAGCCACTGATACCAGGATTACGGGGGGGGCAACAATTGGCCCCAGTGGTGTCTTTTCAACCGTTAGTGGTCGAGGTAGTGGCAAAGGCGGACAAATTACGATCTCGGGCGATCGCCTGTTTTTGGGGGATGGAGCTCAGATTGCCACTGCAACAGGCTGGGTCGGGGACGCTGGCGATATCCTAATCAATGTTGGACAAGTTGAGTTGGCTGGACAAGATCCGGCGCGGGTTGGGGGACTGATTTCAACTTCCGTCTTGCAACCCCCGCCCCCTAATATTGTCACACCGCTTCCAGCAACGACTGGGGCTGGTGGTACCATTACGCTGAATGTCGATCGCTTGGTGGTGCGCAATGGGGCTGTGATTAATGTCAGTAACTTTCCAACCAGTACACAATCTACAGCTCGCCCCGGCAATGGCCCCGTGGGCAATATCCAAATCCAAGCGAATTCAATTTTGCTCAATAATGGGGGTACCCTGAATGCAGCCAGTCGTGGCGGCGATCGGGGAAACATTGTGATCAACAGCAGCAATAATGTGACTCTTCGGAACCGTAGCTTAATTACCACCAATGCAACGGGCAGTGCAACAGGGGGAAATATTTTAATTAGCACTCCATTCCTAGTGGGGCCAGCGTTAGAAAATAGCGATATTACTGCGAATGCCTCGAGTAACTTTGGGGGACGTATCGAAATTAATGCTCAAAACGTTTTGGGTCTCCGTCCCTCGTTGCAACTGACGCCGCAGAGCGATATCACCGCCATCTCGAACTTAGGTTTGCAGTTTAATGGGGAAGTCGTCATTAACAACCTTCAGGCAGACCCTGATTCTGGGACTCCGCCCTTAGCCACTGACTTGCTTGATCAAGCCCAAAAAATTACGCAAACCTGCGGCTTCAGCCGGAATAGTCGTTTTGTCATAACGGGCCGTGGCGGAATGCCCTTGCAACCCACCGAGCAAGTATCGTTCCCACTCATTTGGCAAGATCTCCAAGACTTTGAACCTCAGAATATCGCTACAACTACCCAGGTTCCCACTTGGACACAGCCTATCCGATCGGCTCAAGCCACGGCTCCCCCTACTAGTCAGCCACACACACGCTCTTCAGGTGCTACGACGTTGATGCAAGCGGTGGGATGGGTTCGAAATGCCCAAGGTCAAGTGCAGTTAGTGGCTCCAACACCCGACGATCCCGCCCCCCTGGCGACTGCTCTACCCTTTACTTGCGCCATGAGTCCATAGCGGATTGAGAGAATCATGATGTTGTTTTGCTCCAAAAAGTGTTCACGTCTCTTAAGGCGCTGGTTATCCGGTAGTCTGGGCTTGCTGACTTTAAGTACGGTTCTATGGCTACAACCGGTTTTGGCTCAAATCACTAATCCCAGCAACACGCATCAAGGTGCCAATCAGATCCCTGATTCTGTTGTACAAATGCGATCCCCCCATGAAACCTTTGCGGTGGGGACTACGTTGCCAACGTCGTTGCCAACGACTCCACTGTCCCTAGAGACTGCACTCCCATCCGCCCCATCCTCCAGTAGCCACCGCGCCCCACAGCCTCAACAACTCGCTCATGGTTTGGCTAAGCTGACGGAAGGTCGCCAGTTCTATCGGGCAGGCCGTTTTGGAGATGCGATCGCTGCGTGGCAAACGGCGACCCAAATCTATCAAAGCCTAGAAGATATATCGAATGAAGCGCTCAGTTTAAGCTATCTCGCGTTGGCACAACAAGCACTGAATCGATGGGATGCCGCACAACAGGCGATCGATCGCAGTGTCCACCTATTGAAGACGACCGATGGCAAGGTGGATGCAAGGCTGTGGGCCCAGGTATTGAATACCAAAGCGCAGCTATTGCTCAATACTAATCAAGCAGAGACTGCCCTGGAACTTTGGCAACAAGCTCAGAAATACTATGAAACGGCTAAGGACCCGATCGGTCAACTGGGAACACAAATCAACCAATCGCAAGCGCTACAGCAGTTGGGGTTTTATCGACGGGCGAAGCAACAGTTAGATGCTTTAATGCAAACCGTAGCTACGACGCCTAACGATCAAGTCAAAATGGTTGGCTTCCAGTCCGCAGGCAACGCTTGGTACAGTGCGGGATACTATCGAGATGCAAAAAATAGCTTTACCTTAGCGTTGGATTTAGCCCGCCAACATGGAGATGAGGCGGCTCAAAGTACCATTCTCTTGAACTTGGGGCAGTTAGCTGTTCAAATGGACGAACCCAATCGCGCCCTAGAGAATTTGGAAGCGGCAGAGAAATCGGCCCAAACCCCGTTACAAAAAGTCCAAGCCCAAGTGAAGCAGCTACGCTTGATGATCGAGTACGATCGCAAAGATTTAGCGATTCAACTTGCCCCCAAGCTTTTAGAAGCCCACCGTAGCTTGCCCCCAAGCCATGCGGCGCTCTATAGTGCCATTAATTTTGTGGCATCCCTCAATCGCTTAACTCAACCGATTCCTGGCTTACCCATTCAGAAATTGCAGGAATTTATGGTAGAGACTATCCAAGTGGCCCATCAGCTAGGAGATACCCAGGCCGAAGCCTATGCCTTGAATGAGTTGGCCCGTTTATATGCTCAGCATCGGCAATGGCAAAATGCTACTAAGGTTGCTCAACAGTCTTTGACCTTGGCCCGCCAACTGAATTCACCTAGCTTGATTTCCCAAGCCGCTTGGCAACTAGGACTGCTGCACCAGAAACAAGGGCATCGGGCAGACGCCATTCAGTTTTATGAAGAGGCGGTTCGGGCGTTGCAGTCTATGCGGGGAGATCTGGTGGCGATGAACCCCGACATCCAATTCTCCCTGCGTGAAAGTGTAGAGCCGGTTTATCGCCAATTGATTGAGTTATTAATGGAGGGTCAGCCGAGTCAGGAATCATTGAAACGATCGCGGGAACTGATTGAAGCACTGAAGGTTGCTGAACTGGATAACTTTTTCCGAGAAGCCTGTCTGGACTCAGTTCAGCAAATTGACCAGATTGACCCTCGGGCGACGGTGATTTATCCCATGATTTTGCCCGATCGCTTAGTCCTGCTTCTCTCTCAATCAGGGCAGCCCCTGCGTTATTACACGACCTCAATCCCGCAAACAGAGGTTCACAAAACCATTGCTGATGCTTTGGCTGCCCTGAATCCAGTCACTGGGAAGCAAGCTCGTATGCAAGCGCTCCAAGCGCTTTATGATTTGCTGATTCGTCCTGCGGAAGCTGATCAAGCATTTAAAAATACAGATACGTTAGTCTTTGTTTTAGACGGCAAGCTTCAGAATATTCCCATGGCTGCTCTCTATGATGGCAAGCAGTATTTGATTGAGAAATATGCCGTTGCCCTCTCCCCTGGAATGAAGTTATTGCCTAGCAAACCCTTGTCTACCCGTCAACTGCAAGCGGTGGTTGCAGGCATTAGTCAATCGCGCAATGGCTTTCTACCTTTGCCCGCTGTGGAGCAAGAAGTTGCCTCGATCGCAACGGTCATGGGTGCATCTCCCTTGGTCAATCAAAACTTTACCCGTCAAGCCCTGGAAGAGCATGTGCAAGATCCAGAAAAATCAGTCAATTTGGTTCACCTTGCGACCCATGGTCAATTTAGCTCACGATTAGATGAAACTTTCTTGTTAACTTGGGATGGCCCCTTAAATATCAAAGAGTTATCAGAGTTACTCAAGTCTCGTGAAGGATCCGCAGATCAAGCGATTAATCTGCTTGTGCTCAGTGCCTGCGAAACGGCAGCTGGCGACGATCGCTCGGTTTTGGGGTTAGCGGGCTTGGCCGTTAAATCAGGAGCTCGTTCTACCGTGGCCAGTCTATGGCCAGTTAAAGATAAGGTTGCATCTCGCCTGATGGCAAAGTTTTACCAAAAACTCCGACCAACCTCCAATACCCCCTCCATGACAAAGGCAGAGGCTCTACGCCAAGCCCAGCTAGATCTGATTCATAACACAGACTTCAAGCACCCTTTTTTCTGGTCTTCTTTTGTCATTGTAGGCCATTGGCAATAGGGATCCTGTTGTGAGGGTTGTCCCCAGTTTCGGCTTTGATTGAGTTTTGTATCACCCAGATTCATTCCACCCATGAATTTACCGATGAATACCTACAAATCCTCGAAAAAACAGCTGCTGTTAGGGCAGCGAGTTCTAGCTGTGTTGGGAACGATCGGGGTTATGATCCCAACCCTGGAAATATCTCCGGTTTCCGCCCAATCTTCTATTTTCATACCTCCGGCTCAAAAAACGGTTCCTGCGGCTTCCTTGGGAAAATCCTCGCGAGGTAGTTTGTTTAAGCCGAGGAAGGGCCAAGGGGTTGTGAACGAAGCAACAGGGGGAGGCAGTCGTAGTTTAAGCCTCTTTGTTCCCCCCGCTGCTCGTCCTATCGCTTCAGACAACGTTGGAGGAAATAGTCGCGGGCTGTTTCGCCCCAAACGAGGTCGGGGAGTTGTGCGAGAATCCACGGCTGGGGGCTCCCGTAATGCGGACGCGATACTCGCACTGCTCCCACAAACCTTTTCAGGACTCACGATCTCTGCTCGCCCGACGTTCTGGATCTATCTCCCTGCCTCCTCAGCCAAAACGGCAATCTTTAGCCTGCAAGATGAACAGGGCCAGCAGGAATATCAAATGACCCTATCCATTGAAGGGAAATCTGGAGTGATTCCCATCACACTGCCTGCAGGGAGTCCCGAATTGCAGGTGGGTAAAAACTATCAATGGGTGTTGGCCGTTGCCATGAATGACGAGCTGACCCCCAAGGCCCCCTATGTGGATGGCTGGATTCAACGGGTTCCCACTCCCCCCGAAATGACAACTGCCTTAACGAAAACCCAAGGTGTACAACGGGCAGAGATTTTTGGTCGTAACGGCATCTGGTATGACTGTTTAGATGAACTGGCTCAACTGCGGCGTGACCAACCTTCTAATCAACTGGCTCAGCAAGAATGGCAAAATTTGTTAGCCGCAGTTGATTTACTCCCGATCGCAACGGTTCCCCTAGGCCAGTAGGATATTGTTCTAAGTGGTCTTCCAATCAAAATCGGCATTGAGATTTCTATCTCCTCCGTGATTGCATGAGTTTCCTATGCAGCCTGGGTCAATTTTCCCCAAATGATGTGGCATCGACTTCAAACACTGGTTAAACGAAATTGGGGAATCGTAGCTATTGCCCCCAGCATTGCGCTAGCCGTAATTCTCGGGCAGGAAGTTGGAGCCTTTAATTTGGCAGAGTGGCGTTTACGGGATGAGTTTACGCAGTTACGATCCCATTGGCGATCGCCGCAAGCGCAGAAGGTAGCCCAGCAAATTGTCATCGTCACAATTGATGAATCGGACATTCAGTGGGTGCGAGATTGGCCGATTCCAGATGATGTGTTGGCAAAGTTACTCCTGCGAATTCGGGCGCAACAACCCCGGGTGATTGGCCTGGATCTCTATCGAGATTTACCCCGAGGTCAGGGCTACGCCACTCTCCAACAAGTCTTTAAGTCCACGCCTAATTTACTTGGGATTGAAAAAATTGCGGGAACTGGCAGTCGCGTCGCTCCCCCACCCGCCTTAAAACAACAAGATCGAGTGGGCTTAGCGGACTTGATTTTGGATGGGGATCGCCATGTGCGGCGGGCATTGCTTACCGCTGAAGATGAGATGGAAGGAGGGCGACTGAAACCAGGACTCGCAGCTCAGATGGTGACGCAATATCTGGCTGTGGACAACATTCAGTTAGACGAAATCGATGCGGATGCGCAGATTTATCGACTTGGAAAAACCATCTATCGCCCCATCGCATCGGGGGTGGGATATCGTGAAACAAACGGATACCAAATTTTACTGAATTGGTATGGTGCAGAAGATGCCTTTCGGAAGGTGTCTATGCGAGAGGTCTTAACGGGACAAGTTCCCCTAGAGTTCATGCGCGATCGCATGGTGTTTATCGGTTCCACCGCCCCCAGTACCAATGACTTCTTTGCGACGCCCTTCAGTGCCTCTTGGTTTACCTCACGGAAACCGACTCCTGGCGTGATCGTCCATGCCAATATTGCCCATCAACTGATGTTTGGGGCACTCCATGGGAATGCTTACCTCCAAGGCTTAGAAACCTACGAAACGTATTGTTGGATCATTGCATGGACTTGCCTTGGTCTATTTGAGAGTCTTTGGTGCGGTCGCTCCTCTCGCCCCCGATCGAGTGGTCGAATTTTTGGGGTTGCCCTGGGGACCAGTGGCCTGCTCGTGATGATTGCCTATGGCAGTTTTCTCTTCGGTTTCGTTTTGCCTGTCATGCCAGCTCTGGTTGCCTTCATGATGGCCGCGATCGTAACGACTAATGTTGATCAGCAACGTAAATTGACGATCGCGAACCTTCAACTTGCCAGTAGTAATCAGCGACTGGAAGTTGCGAATCAACAGCTATCCCAATATTCCCAAGATTTAGAAAAACAAGTCGCTGCCCGAACCACAGAATTGCAACTGGCAAAGGATCAAGCTGAGCGGGCCAACCAAGCTAAAAGTGAATTCTTGGCGAATATGAGCCATGAACTGAGAACTCCCTTGAATGGCATTTTGGGATACGTCCAAATTATGCAGCGGATCGAATCTATGACGCCGCAGGGACAACAGGGATTGCGGGTGATTCACCAATGTGGTCAGCATCTGCTGATGTTAATTAATGATGTGCTGGATCTATCCAAAATTGAGGCTCGGAAGCTCGTTTTGCAACCCCAACCCACTCAGCTAGATCAATTTTTGGAAACGGTAGTGGATATTTTTCGCCTACGAGCCGTGGAGAAAGGTATTGAGTTTATCTACCAACCTGATTCAAACCTTTACTACACCGTCGAAGTGGATGAAAAACGGCTGCGCCAAGTCCTGATCAATCTGATTGGGAACGCGATCAAATTTACCGATCGGGGAGAGGTGTGTCTACAAGTGAAATCCAACCCGCTTGTGGCTAGAGCGGAAGGTAACCCCTCCACCGTCTGGCAACGACTGCGCTTTGTGGTTACAGATACGGGCATTGGAATTGCGCCTGAACAACTGGAACAAATTTTTCTCCCCTTTGAACAGGTCGGAGATCCCCGACGACAGGCAGAAGGAACGGGGTTAGGATTGACGATTAGTCGGCAAATTGTAGGATTAATGGGATCCCAACTTGAAGTTCAGAGTACCCTCGGGCAAGGGAGTCGTTTTGCATTTACTGTAGATGTCCCTGCGATCGGCGCGTCTAAATCTTGCCCCGATTCCTATCAACAACAAAATTTCTGCCTGCCTCAGAGCGCTGCAGATGAGTCCAATCGGCAAGCCGCGATCGCAGGTCTGCCGAAATCCTTTTTGCAGAAAATTAATGACTTGCTGCAAGAAGGGGATCTGGATCAGGTCATTGCAGCAGCTCAACAGCTGAGCCAGCAAGACTCTCAATATAAGCCTTGTGTGCAACAAATTATTGCATTGGCTGAAGGATTTCAGATCAAAACCCTGAAAATCATGGTACAACGGTCCCTCCCGCCCAATGAAGAAATGACGAACCCTCTTTGTTCCTAGGAGTTATTGACGTTACCCTTAAATGTAGAGCAAGAAAAAATAGCGTAAGAATTTATCAATTCCGGGTAGTCCGTTGAAGCGACGACTGTATCAATCCTTTGAATGCCAAACTATGTTCCCAGAAGACAACGACTTCATTTTAATTGTTGATGACAGTCCTACCAATTTAGCAGTTCTCTCGCAAGCGCTCAAAGCGAGTGGGCTTAAAGTGCGGGCTGCGGAAGATGGTGAAAGTGCTATTGCATTGAGCCGCAAAAAGGTGCCAGCCTTAATCTTGCTGGATATCCAAATGCCAGGAATTGATGGATTTGAAACCTGCCGTCGTCTGAAAGCAATGCCGGAAACACAGCAGGTTCCTGTGATTTTCATGACTGCACTCTCAGACATTGAGAGCAAAGTGAAAGGCTTGTCCGTGGGGGCTGTGGACTACATTACCAAGCCCTTTGATGAAGTGGAAGTGATTGCGCGGGTCGATGTCCATTTGAAACTGCATCATCTCAATCAAGCACTAGAGCAAAAAAATCAAGAATTACAGGAGTTGAATCAAACCCTAGATCAACGGGTTTATCAGCGCACCGAAGCATTACGGCAGGCCCAAACCAAGCTGGTTCAGCAAGAGAAACTATCCGCATTAGGTGAGTTGGTTTCGGGCATTGCCCATGAGATGAACAATCCGATCGGTTGCATTATCAACAACATTGATCCCACGGAAAATTACATTTTCAATCTGACGCGAGCGATTCAACTTTACCGAGAAATCACGCCTAATCTCTCCCCTGAAGAGGCCGATGCTCTGGCACAGCTCGATTTAGAGTTTATCCTAGAAGACTTTCCAAAAATCCTGCAAACAATTCGGTTGAGCAGTCATCGAATTTATGACATCTCCGTGGCGTTGCGTAATTTTGCCCGGTTAGATATTGAAAGCAAACAGCCGATTAATCTCCATGAAAGCTTGGATGGCACGCTGTTAATTCTGGGTCATCGTCTCAAAGCAGTGGCGCAAAAACCCAGGATTCAAGTTATCCGGGATTACGGTGAGCTCCCCTTCATTGATTGCTATCCTGGTCAACTCAACCAAGTTTTTATGAACTTAATTGCCAACGCGATCGATGCGTTGGATGACGCGATCGAGCAGGGCAAATTGAGTGACCCCGAAATTCAGGTACAGACTGCGGTGCAGGAAGAGCAGGTGATGATCCGAATTGCAGACAATGGCATGGGTATTCCTCAAGAGATTCAAAACAAAATGTTTGAACCCATGTTTACCACCAAGCCTGCTGGCAAAGGAACCGGGCTGGGCCTCTCCATTTCGCGTCAGATTATTGAAGAACGACATCATGGTTCCTTGACGATCAATCCTGAGCGAACCCACGGTGCAGAATTTGTCATTATGCTGCCCATTCAAGACGCATGACTTGTTCAAGACGCATGACTTGTTCAAGACGCATGACTTTGATGCTGGGTTGATTGGGATTGAAGTGGTTGATTGGGATTGAAGGTTGAGTGGATTGGAGTTGAAGTTGTCATAGTTGCCCTCGCCATTCATCACGAACAGATTCAGGGAATCGAATCGCTTCAGACGGATACTTAAGGAGTTCGGCTTGATCCTCAATAGCTGACCCGCTATTCCCTATAATATTTCCCTGTTCAGATCGAGCGAGCGACCCCATGACTGCCCTTGAAACTGCACCGTTTTCCCCCGAAGAAATTGCCTCCGAAGGCATCAAACCCGACGAATACGAAGAAATTGTCCGACGGCTCGATCGCCATCCCAACAAAGCTGAACTAGGGATGTTTGGCGTCATGTGGTCGGAGCACTGCTGTTACAAGAATTCCCGGCCTCTGCTGAGCCAGTTTCCCACCACGGGGCCTCGGGTTCTTGTTGGGCCGGGGGAAAACGCCGGAGTCGTTGATCTCGGGGAAGGGCTACGGCTCGCCTTTAAAGTGGAATCCCACAATCACCCGTCGGCAGTGGAACCCTTCCAAGGGGCGGCCACCGGAGTAGGTGGAATTCTGCGGGACATTTTCACCATGGGAGCCCGCCCGATCGCCATTCTCAATTCCCTACGCTTCGGTGATCTGGCGGATGCGAAAACGAAGCGGCTGTTCCAGGGGGTCGTTGCGGGTATTTCCCACTATGGCAACTGTGTTGGCGTACCCACGGTGGGCGGCGAGGTGTACTTTGATCCGGCTTACTCCGGCAATCCGCTGGTCAATGCCATGGCCCTAGGCTTGATGGAAACCCCAGAAATTGTCAAATCCGGAGCCAAGGGCATTGGCAACCCGGTGCTCTACGTCGGTTCCACGACGGGACGGGACGGCATGGGCGGGGCTAGCTTTGCCAGTGCGGAACTCTCCGATGAATCCCTGGACGATCGGCCAGCGGTGCAAGTGGGGGATCCCTTTTTGGAAAAATCCCTGATCGAAGCTTGCCTAGAAGCCTTCAAAACCGGAGCCGTGGTCGCTGCCCAGGACATGGGAGCCGCTGGATTGACCTGTTCCACCGCTGAAATGGCCGCTAAGGGGGGCGTCGGCATTGAGCTAGATCTGGACAAAATTCCCGCGCGGGAAACGGGGATGGTGCCCTACGAATATCTGCTCTCGGAATCCCAGGAACGGATGCTGTTTGTCGCCGCCAAAGGTCGGGAACAGGAACTCATCGACATTTTCCACAAGTGGGAATTGCAAGCCGTTGTGGCGGGTCAGGTGATTGAAGATCCGATCGTGCGGATTTTGTTTAAAGGCGAAGTGGCGGCCTTGGTTCCGGCGACGGCCTTGTCGGACAACACCCCGATCTACCGCCGGGAATTGATGGCGGAAGCCCCGGCCTATGCCCAAACGGCTTGGGCGTGGAATGAGTCCCAGTTGCCTGCCTGCGATACCCAAGGATTGAACGGTCTGACCTGGAACCAAATCACGCTGCAACTGCTGGACACCCCCACGATCGCCTCCAAGCGCTGGGTCTATCGCCAGTACGATCACCAAGTACAGAACAACACGGTGATTTTCCCCGGTGGTGCGGATGCGGCAGTGGTGCGGGTACGGCCCCAGGCCACGGAGACGGAAGCGATTTTGTTGGATCAGCCCGCCCCCACCCGAGGCGTTGCAGCCACCACGGATTGCAACCCCCGTTACGTCTACCTCAACCCCTACGAAGGCGCGAAGGCGGCTGTGGCTGAAGCGGCACGGAACCTGTCCTGTGTCGGAGCTGAGCCCTTAGCTGTGACGGATAACCTCAACTTTGGCAGCCCCGAAAAACAGATCGGTTATTGGCAGTTGGCTAACGCTTGCAAAGGCTTAGCGGAAGCTTGTCAGGAATTTGCCACGCCCGTCACCGGCGGTAACGTTTCCCTGTACAACGAAACCCTCGATTCCGACGGTAATCCCCAACCGATTTACCCCACCCCCGTCGTCGGCATGGTGGGCTTGGTGGAAGACCTAAGCAAGATTGCAGGTCAAAGCTTCCAGGCAGCGGGCGATCGCATTTACCTGCTGGGGTTTGGCACGGATGCAGCCAGTCCTGCGGTGACGTTGGGTGGATCGGAATATCTGGCGGCGATTCATCAAACCGTGGCTGGCCAACCGCCCGTGATTGACTTCGCCTTGGAACGGCAGGTGCAGGCCGCTTGCCGATCGGGGATTCAGCAGGGATGGATCAAATCGGCCCATGATGCGGCGGAAGGCGGATTGGCGATCGCCCTGGCAGAGTCCTGCATTGGCGGGAATCTGGGGGCGGCGATCCAATGCACCACCACCCAGCGCATCGATCACCTGCTCTTTGCGGAAGGGGGCGCGAGAATTATCGTATCGGTGGCTCCCGAACACCAGACGACCTTTGAAACGTTTCTGCAAGAACAGTTGGGTGATCATTGGCAAGCGATCGGGCAAGTCACAGAAATCGGATCAGCCCTGACGATTACCGTGGCCGATACCGTGGCCGATACCGTGGCCGAGCAAGTTGTGATCCAGTTGACCGTGGCGGAAATGACCGAAACCTGGGCCAATGCGATCGATCGACGGATGACAGAATAGACAAATTCCATCGACTTCTATCGACAATTCGGACGTTCAGGATGGGGACTGGGTAGAGATTGGAGATTTCATCCATCCGGTACCATGCCGAATCTCTGCCCATATGCGATTATTAAGGAACCCTTAACGTTTGGATAATCGCAATTCCGCTAACGTTGCTGACCCAGTGTTTCTAACCGCTCTACTCTGGACATCCATAGGTGATCGATTATGATGCCAACCGAAGACTTATTTGACCATTCCGATGACCCGCTTCACGATCGCCCGGACAAGCCGGAGGAAGCCTGTGGGGTCTTTGGGGTCTATGCACCCCAAGAGGCCGTTGCAAAGTTTGCTTATTTTGGGTTATTCGCGCTCCAGCACCGAGGTCAGGAGTCCGCAGGGATTGCGACCTTTGAAGGGGAGACGGTGCATCTCCATAAGGACATGGGCCTGGTGACCCAGGTGTTTAATGAATCGATTATTGCGGAGTTGCCGGGGGATTTGGCCGTGGGGCACACCCGCTATTCCACGACGGGTTCCAGCCGGGTGGTCAATGCCCAGCCAGCGGTGGTCAAAACACGTCTCGGCCCGGTGGCCTTGGCCCACAATGGCAACCTGGTGAATACGGCGGACTTGCAAGCGGAATTGTTAGACCGCGACCATGATTTGCAAACGACCACTGACTCGGAAATGATTGCGGTGGCGATCGGAGAGGCGGTGAATGACGGGCAGGAGTGGCAGGATGCGATTATCACGGCCTGTAAGCGATCGACGGGGGCGTTTAGCCTAGTGATCGGGACACCGGGGGCACTGTATGGCACGCGCGATCCCAATGGGGTGCGTCCGTTGGTGATTGGCACCCTGCCCCGCGAAGGCTACAGCACGCCGGCGCGCTATGTGTTGGCTTCGGAAACCTGTGCGTTGGACATCATTGGTGCAACCTACATCCGGGATGTGGAACCGGGGGAATTGGTCTGCATTACGGCAGCGGGACTGACTTCGCTCCGCTGGTCGGAGAGCCACCGCAAGCTGTGCATTTTTGAAATGATCTACTTTGCGCGGCCTGACAGTACGGTGCATGAGGAGAGCTTGTATAGCTACCGGATGCGCATTGGGCGGCAGTTGGCAAAGGAATCTACGGTGGATGCGGATATCGTGATTGCGGTGCCGGATTCTGGGGTGCCTGCGGCGATCGGCTTTTCCCAGGCGTCGGGGATTCCCTATGCGGAAGGGTTGATTAAGAATCGCTATGTGGGCCGGACGTTTATTCAGCCGACTCAGTCGATGCGGGAGTCGGGGATTCGCATGAAGCTCAACCCGTTGAAGGATGTGCTGCTAGGTAAGCGGGTGATCATTGTGGATGATTCGATCGTGCGGGGGACGACGAGCCGCAAGATTGTTAAGGCGTTGCGGGATGCGGGTGCGACGGAAGTGCATATGCGGATTTCTTCGCCGCCGGTGACCCATCCTTGTTTCTACGGCATCGATACCGATAGTCAGGATCACTTGATTGCGGCAACGAAGTCCGTTGAGGAAATTGCTGAGCAAATCGGCGTCGATTCGCTAGCGTATTTATCGCTAGAGGGAATGCTGGAGACAACGCTACAGGATACAACAAATTTCTGTTCAGCTTGCTTTACGGGTAAGTATCCGATCGAAGTTCCAGAAATGCTGAAGCGATCGAAGCTGATGTTGGAAGAGGCAACGGTTTAGATACAACCAGCGATTCAAAACGAGTCATTGAAAAGAGCGTAGTTCGGCTATGGAAATTACACTGAGTTCCAACCGAGTTACGCTCTTTTTGTGATTGTCGGGGGATTTCCGGGTTATTTGGCGGGGGCGCTAATCAGCCGGACTTCGGAGCAGAAGGTGACGCTGTTGCTGCCGTCGGGGCGATGGATTTTGCTGTGGCGCAGGCGAACATTGTCGCTTTCGTACCAGATGCGTTCGACGGTGAGCAGTCCTTCCTGTTCGGTGGTGATGGTGATTTCGTTGTTTTCACCAAAGGCAAATTCGCTGGCGGGGGCGGGGACGCCAAAGTTACCGATCGCGCGGAGGAGTTTGCCTTGCCGTTGATCGTCGGGGTGGGCGATCGCGGCCATGACGAGGGAGCCTTTTTGGTTGCTGGTTTCGCCTTCTACGAAGCCGTCCCACTGGACTCGGGCGGCGCAGGTAATTTGGCTGGGGTTGACCCCTTGTTTTTCGCAGAGTTGGGCGATCGCGGCATCGCTGGGTTCCAGGAGTTGCATTTCGAGGGTGGATTTGCCGCTTTGTTGCTGAGTAACGTCTACGTGGTGGTTACTTTTGATGGAAGACCAGCGGCCAGCGGATTTTTGAAAAAACTCCTGGATATCCATGAATGATTGAAGTCCTTTTGCTATGGGTTGCAGTTATGGGTCTTTGCAATCTCCTATTTTACGAGACGGAGGCCGCCGATCGACGCTTCGTTGGGATCCTGGTTTGAAGAGAGCATATACAATTGGAGGCAAATTAGAGACCAATTGGGTAGGTGGAATGATGGATGTGGATGTGTTGATTCGGGTGGATGATCCGACGGTGGATGGGGAGGAGTTGCAGCAGATTGTGCGGGTGGTGGCGGCGGAACTGGAGGAGCAAGGCGCGATCGGGGCACTGGCGGGGACGGAGGCGGAGTTTGAGTATGAGTATGAGGGGGTGAAGTTTAAGTTTAAGGGACGGAATGAGCAGGATCGGGAGGCAGCGATGCAGGATTTTGAGCGGTTTGTGGCGACGATCGCGGCGGCAAAGCGGAAGGACTAAGCGAAAGGGCTAAGCGGAAAGACTAAGCGGAAGGAATGATGGGAAATCGGCTGGAAAATCGGTATGCCCTGGTGCTGGGGGTGGGTGAGTATGGGCCGGGGCTGACTCCGCTGCCGGGAAGTGTGCGGGATGCGGAGGAGATGGCGCGGGTCTTGGCGGATGCCGATCGTGGATCGTTCCAGGTGGATCTGCGGTGTAATGTCGATCGCGGGGAGATGGAGGGGGCGATCGAGCGGTTTTTTGTTGGGCGGCAGGCGGAGGATGTGCTGTTGCTGTATTTCTCGGGGCATGGGGATTTGGGGAATAGCCTGAGTCAGCAGCAGTTGCATCTCTGTGGGCGGGGGACGACGAAGGAAGGTAAGCGGCTGATTGAGTCCAGTGCGATGTCGGCGGATTTTTTGCGGCGGCAGATGGGGATGTGCCGATCGCAGCAGATTGTGGTGATTTTGGATTGTTGCTATAGCGGGGCGATCGCGGATTTGTTGCGGAAGGGTGAGGGGGATGTGGATTTTGGGCCGTTGGCGGCTCCGGGGCGGGTGATTTTGGCGTCGTCGAATTCGGCGCAGGTGTCCTATCAGGCGGTGGATGGGTTGTCGTTGTATACCCATTATTTGCTGGAGGGGATGGCGGGGGCGGCGCAGCGGCTGGGGCAGCCGTGGATTTTGGCGCAGGATTTGCACCAGTATGCGGAGCGGCGGTTTGAGATTGAGCAGAAGGGGGCGACGCAGCCGAAGATTATTGTGGCGAAGGATGAGGGCTACAATGTGCCGATCGTGAAGGCTCCTAAGACCGATCCGAAGGTGGTGTATCGGCAGGCGGTGGATGGGCTGTTGCAGGAGCTCGATCGGGAGTTGGGCTGGCGGTTTGCAGGGGAGATTGATGATCCGCTCGATCGGGGGACGTTGGAAACGTTGCGGCTGCGGGAAGGGCTAACGGAGGAGGAGACACGCTCGATTGAGGCAGAGGCCAAAATTCCGTATCAAGCGGGTGAAAAGTGGCGAGAATATGCAAAGTATTTTAAGTTAGCAATCAAGAATGGGCTTGTCCCAAACGATCGAGCCCGACGGCGGTTGAATGAAATTCAGCAAAATTTGGGGTTGAGCAAGGAAGACGTGGCGGTTATTGAACAATCAATCACCGGTGCATGGAATTTGCCACCTGCGTCTATTCAGCGATCGCCTGAACCGGCTATCCGTGGGACATTTAGGTTTGAAACAGTTACGCTCACAGTGGAACCGGGAAGATTTTTGGGACTGGGAACCAAATTAGTTTCGACGAAGAAAGCAGGAAGCGCAGAATACTTCATTGAAGATCTGGGGAATGGTATAGCGCTGGAGATGGTAGCCATTCCTGCTGGATCGTTTCTAATGGGGGCAGCTGAAGGAGAAGAAGGTGCATCAGATCAGGAATTGCCGCAACATCAGGTGATAGTACCTGCATTTTGGATGGGAAAGTTTGTGGTGACGCAGGCCCAGTGGAAGGTGGTTGCCCAGTGGCCCAAGGTACAGCGAAATTTAAAGGCTGACCCATCTCAGTTTACGGGTAAGGATTTACCTGTTGAGCAAGTTTCTTGGTTCGAGGCAGTAGAGTTTTGCGATCGATTATCACGGAAAACAGGTAAGACCTATCGCTTACCTAGCGAAGCCGAATGGGAATATGCCTGCCGTGCGGGAACCACAACGCCGTTCTATTGTGGTGAGACGATTACGACGGATTTAGCCAATTACGATGGCGATTCAACCTACGGAAAAGGGCAGAAAGGCCAGTATCGAGGAAAGACAACGCGAGTCGGGAGTTTTCCGCCCAATGGGTTTGGTCTGTACGATATGCATGGCAATGTTTGCGAATGGTGTTTAGATCATGGGCATGATAAATATGAGGGTGCTCCGATCGATGGCTCGGCTTGGTTGATTCCAGGGGCTAATGAGGATGAAAAGCGAATACTTCGTGGCGGTCCGTGGTTCATCGATTCTAGGTATTGTCGCTCTGCCACTCGCAACAACTATATTGCGGATGCGTGCTACGATTTCGTCGGTTTTCGTGTTGTCTGTTCAGCTCCAAGGACTCTTTCGTAGCCCTTTGCTGTTCTGCTCTCTTGCCCTTTACCCTTTGTAATTTTCCCTGTTGCAGAGAATATTTTTTGCCATTCAAGATATTGTTTTTAGTGGTATTGAACTTAATGTCGATCGCGTGTTTTCGATCCCCCTAAATCCCCCTACCCTGCGGGAAGCAAAGCTACAAAAGGGGGACTTTGTAGTATTGAATTTAACGTCGATCGCGCTATCTCCAAAAACCGGGATTTTCTGAAAATCCCGGTTTTTAGGTTTTGAGATCGCCCCTTACTCCACTGCCCGATCGCGTTCCATCTTGCTCACGTATTTCCACTCCGAACCCGGCACCGGAACCGGCGGACTCCAGCGTACCCGATCGCTAAATCGCAGCACATACAACTGATTAATCGTAGACTGCACCTCCTCGCGAGTGCCCACAAGGTAGAACTGCAACGGCTTCCGATCGTCCTCGATCGCGCGATCGAGACCGCCAAAATTAATTACCATAGGGATTTCTCCTGATTGTAGAGACGGGAAGAAATCCCAAAAATTAAAGCCACCCTTTTGCGCAGGACAAGTAGGGTGGCCCGATCGAATGTTAAAATCCGTGTCAGACCGCCTAGCTGCCGTAATCAGCTTGGGGTTTAGCTACCCTTTGTTGTTGACTGCAACGCTGGGTAGCGCCTTAATTTTTGGGCTCATAGCTGCATTCAATCGGGACTTGATGCACACAGTTGCACTCAGCTATGAAAAACAAGCCTAGGGGCAAAGCGAGACGCTGTCAACTATTTTGCAATTGTTTGCAATCCTGTGATATTTGGTAACGTGGCATTTGGCACCCGTTAGAAACCACGATCAGCCAAAAAATTAGGGTTGAATTCCCCCGTTCAGCAGAGAAACCCAACCCACACTTCAAATTACTGCGCGATCGACCGACAACTAACCCGCGATCGACCCGCGATCGGCTCAACCTAGCCTAATCGCGCCGCGCCCCCATAATGATCAGAATGTACTGCAAGAGCTGCAAAAAGGCATACAACGCCGTCGCCACATAGGTAAACGCCGCCGCATTCAGAACCTTACGCGCCCCTTGATTTTCCTCCCCTTGCAGAATACCAAACTCATTAATCAGCCGGAGTGCCCGCGCCGAAGCATCAAACTCCACCGGCAGCGTCACCAAATGGAACACCAACACCGACGCAAACAGAACAATCCCGATATAAATCGCCAGCATACCCAGGCCAAAACCCTTGAGCGCCCCCAGCATCAAGCCACCCATAATCAGCATAGGCCCCAAATTAGACCCAAAATTCACCACAGGCACCAAAGCCGCCCGCAGATTCATCGCCTGGTAGCCCTCCACATCCTGGAGCACATGACCACACTCGTGAGCCGCAACAGCCGCAGCAGCCAGCGATCGTGACCCATACACCACTTCTGACAGACGCACAGCCTTAGCACTCGGGTCATAATGATCACTCAGCACCCCGTCTACCGGCTCAACAGAAACGTGGTTCACGCCCATACGCTTCAAAATCGTCTCAGCCACCTCGGCACCCGTCATCCCCAGCGTCGATTGCACTTGGGAATACTTTTCATAGGTACCTTGAACGCGCTGTTGTGCCCACCAGACAAGGATCATGCCTGGAATGAGAATGAGCATTGATGGATGGAAAAACATAATCGTGCGACAATCGCTTGTAAGTAGAGGATTCTTTTTGCTCCCATGCTAGCACTTCCCTTCAGGCCGGGAGCAGTAGGCTAAAATAGGGAAAACCACCCATCTTTACGGGAGAAAGCCCATTGCATCCACCGTCTCAGTACGTACCTTTCCAGTCGGTTTTGCGAGAAAACGTTTTAGATTGGCTGAAAGCCCATGTTCCTGAGCCTCGAATTCGACACATCCTGCGGGTTGAACAGATGGCGATCGCCCTCGCGCAGACCCATCAACTCTGCACCGAAACAGCCGCCCAAGCCGCATTAATGCACGACCTCGCCAAATTCTTCCCCCCCGATCGCCTCCTCAAAATGGCCCAGGATGAAGGCATTCCCCTAAACGAGGTAGACGAAGCCGATCCCCACCTCCTCCACGCCGACATCGGTGCGATCGTTGCCCGAGACGAGTTCGGCGTCACCGACGAAGAAATTCTAGCCGCCATTCGCAATCACACCCTGGGCCAACCCGGCATGTCAGCGCTCTCCTGCGTCGTCTTCCTGGCCGACACCTTGGAACCGGGACGGGGCAACACCGACGCCTTGAACGACCTCCGCCAAATCAGTTCCCGCAACCTAGCCGAGGCCGTGTGGCATACATCTGACTACACGTTGAAATATCTCATGGAGTCCAAACGCCTGATTCATCCCCGCACCGTGGCAACCCGCAATTGGTTTTTCCAGCAGAGCCAAAGCCCGCGATCGTCCCGCCCTACCCCCAGCCCTCAGGCCGATGTCCCGCATTGGGCTATGCCAACCGTTACCATGTTCCAGTCGTTACAATAGGTCTACTCAGTCTGCACTCTGTACTCAGTCTGCACTCTGAATCTACTACAACGCCTAGTGACCCATGCCACCCCAACACCACCGACGCCAACTTCCATGAAACCCCCAGGATTGCGATTAAAATAATAGCTTCCTGATTCATTATCTGATAGACTCTCTGCTTCGCTGTCGTTTATCCATCTACACCATTAACTACCGCATGTCTGAAACCATTAACCTTTCCGTTCCACAAAACAATTCCCCAATGGATTCTGCTGATCCGATCGATCAATTGGCCCTCCTCGCCGCAGAAGCTGCCGACGATCGCAAAGCAGGAGACATTGTGTTGATCAAAGTTGGAGAGGTCTCCCCGATCACGGAATATTTTGTGATGGCGACGGGTTATTCCAAGGTGCAAGTACGGGCCATCGCCAACGCGATCGAGGACAAGATTAAAGAAACCCTCGATCGTAAACCGCTGCGCAACGAGGGACTGAGTGAAGGGCTGTGGGCTTGTTTAGACTATGGCGATGTGGTGGTGCATGTGCAAATGCCGAGCGAACGGGAATACTACGGCCTAGAAGCCTTTTGGGGCCATGCAGAACGGATTCCCTTTGTGCCCAAAGCCGCCTAAATTTAACGCTGCTGCTTAGTTGACCGCAGCCTGGTCTATAAAAACCGGGATTTTCTGAAAATCCCGGTTTTTGAGAGCGATAGGGAACTAGGAAGGCTCCGTTGAGGACTGGGCTTGGAGGGTTTGGATTTGCTCGATCGACAATCCCGTAATCTCAGCAATTTCCTCTACTGGGAAATTACGTCGCAACAGATTTAGTGCAACATCCATCTTGCCTTTTTCTATCCCTCTTTCTATCCCTCTTTCTATCCCTTCCTCGATACCTTCTTCTTTGGCTTCCTGATAGACACGGGTTTGCTCTAGGCTGATTCCTAACATGGCGTTGACCTCCTGTCGCGATAGGCTGGTAAACCGATAGGTCACGATCGAACTGACTAAGTCTATTATGC
>NZ_JACJRC010000025.1 GCF_014697025.1 Alkalinema sp. FACHB-956
ATATCGACTCAAATTGGTGAAATTCGCCTTGCCACACACAACCCATAACGTCACAAACAGACTCGCTAGAAATTGGCCTTGCGGTTTGCGAAACCACCCACTTGATTCAGTAGGCTGTGTACAATATTCATAATGCGATTCATCTCGTGCTTGAGTTGATACTGGCACCTTATCCGATGAATCGCTTTTTGTCGATTTTTAACCCCTTTTTCTCTGGAAAATGTGTCCGGAGTATTGGTCTTTGGTCGCTACGATAGTCCAGCTTTAGTTCCAATTAAGGAAAAATTGGAGAAGGCTGATGCGATCCTGCTTGCAACCCCGGTTTATAAAGCCTCCTACACGGGCCTGCTCAAATCCTTTTTAGATTTACTCCCCCAAAAAGCACTGGTCAATAAAACAGTGTTACCGTTGGTGACCGCAGGCACGATCGCCCATCTACTGGCGATCGAATATTCGCTCAAGCCCGTTTTGGGGGAATTGGGTGCACGGAGATTTGCTAGCACCGTTTATGCAGTGGACCAACAATTACAACGTCAGGAAGATGGCAGTGTGATCCTGGACGAGGAAATTAAGCAACGCTTCGACGCTTCTTTACAGGAGTTAATTGATATTCTCCAGTCAATAGAAGTATCATCTAAGGAACTTGTACAGGTGAATTAGTTGCATCCATTCTAATGCATCCATTCTAAGACAGCGTAGCGGGTAAAACCGCTACGCTGTCTTAGAAGATTGTCTACTTTTGAGGATCTACTAGTCAATAGAAGACCATTGCGTCTATATTTAGAAAGTTGATTTTAAAATCCTCATTGCAATTCTTGAGTCAAGGATCACTCCTGGTATTAGGGAGATAACTTGACTCTTTTTTGTTGAGTATTTAATCGATTTTCGTAGTTAATATGACCTAATTTTTGTTGGATTTGTTACTTTATTCCAACAGAGATTCTAATAAATAATCAATTCAAAAAACTTAGAAAAATATATGTAGAGAATCGAAATTGTATATAGATGAACTAAGAGATGAAATATTGACCATGTACACTAATCATCGTATTGAAAAAAACAAAGTACATGAAACGGTTTCAGTTTAAGTATCTTCATAGATACGGTTCCAAGATTACTCGTAGAGCAGCGTTGTTTTCCATTGGTGCCTTAGTGTGCTTATCCACGGGCCTAGTGAGTTGCGGAGATAAATCTCAAACGACTAACAACAATTCTGCAACTAGCTCTCCAACTGCTGGTGCGAGTGGACAAAACAACGGGTTTAAGGCGAAAGAAATTCGAATTGTTCGATCGAAGCAATTAACTGCCTTAGCTATTTTAGAGGCCCAAGGTAATCTTGAGAAAGCGCTGCAACCCTTGGGAGTGACGGTCAAATGGGCTGAATTTGCGGCTGGCCCTCAACAGTTGGAGGCCATTAATGCCAATGGGTTAGACATTGCTTCGACTGCGGCTCATCCACCCGTCTTTTCTCAAGCGGCGGGTAATCAATTAGTTTATCTCGCAACAACTCCCATCAATGGAGGAAGCATTTCCCTTTTGGTTCCCAAGGGATCAACAGCTCAAAATTTTTCTGAACTGAAAGGTAAGAAAATTGCCTTCCAGAAAGCTTCGATCGGTCACTATTTAGTATACAAAGGGCTACAGCAGGTTGGGCTGAAACTGGATGATGTAGAAAGTGTCTTTTTGCCACCACCGGATGCAGCGACAGCCTTTGCCCAAGCGAAGGTCGATGGTTGGTACATTTGGGAACCGTTTGTGACGAGAGCAGAGGTAAGTGGCGCAGGTCGGGTCTTAGAGAGTGGTGAAAAATACGCTGACACTCGCAACTTCTACAGCACTAGCCGGAAATTTTACGAAGATAATCCTGAACTGATTCGGATCTTTTTTACTGAGCTACAAAAATCTGAAGAATGGCTGAAAACCAATCCTAAGGAAGCCGCACAAATTCTTGCCCCTGTCACTAAGCTAGAGCCCAATATCTTAGAGAAAATGCACGCTAAGCTAACCTTTGGGATTCGTGGGATTGATGAGGATATCATCAAAAAGCAGGAAGAACTGGCTCAACTCTGGTTTGATCTCAAGCAGATTCCCAATGTTCCCAAGGTGCGAGAAGGCTTTTTGAAACCAGAGGAATACGCCAAGATTCTGCCCCCAGAGGTCCTCAATACTAAAAACTAAGTCATTAGATCCATGAAAGCCCTGATCTCGATCGAGTTCCTTCCCTTCCTAGAATTACGATTACCCAACGATCTTGAAGTGGTTCAAGTCGATCGAGAAGGGTCTTTTGATGGGGATCCCAGTGATGCTGAAGTTTATTTTAGTGCTGGCTTACTGAAACCAGTCATTCTCGATCGGGTGCTCAATGCGGCTCCAGCGGTGCGGTGGCAACATACACCCAGCTCTGGCGTCAATCACTTGTTAACTCCCACAGCTTTGGCGCGAGATTTGATTTTGACCAATAGTGCAGGGGTTCATGCTATCCCCATTGCGGAATTTGTCCTAGCATTAATTCTCGATCGGGTGAAACGGCTACGCCAACTCCATAGCTTCCAAGCCCAACACCAATGGGATGAGCATTGGCAAAACAGCATTTTTCTACAGGAATTATCTGAAGCTACCGTCTTAATTCTGGGTGCAGGGGGGATCGGGCAAGCGATCGCGCAGCGGGCCAGTGGTTTTGGTATGCGGGTCTGGGGTAGCCGAAAAAATCCCGCACCCCATCCCCATTTTGAGAAAGTGGTGGGAGCCAATCAGTGGCAGGAACTCCTCCCTGAAGCTGACTTTGTTGTGTTGGCTCTACCGTTAACACCGGAGACTCAACATATTATCAACGCTGATGTGTTGAAATTATTCCAGCCCTCGGCTTACCTGATTAATATTGCCAGGGGAGGGCTTGTGGATGAAACTGCCTTATTAAAAGCCCTCCAGCAAGGTTGGATTAGTGGAGCTGCGATCGATGCTTTTGCGACAGAACCCCTCCCACCAGACAATCCGCTGTGGTCAGCCCCTAATCTCTTTGTCACCCCGCATATTTCCTGGAGTTCACCCCGATCGCGCCGCAGGGTTGTTGATTTCTTTTTAGCTAATTTAGAGCGGTATCGGCAGGGACAGCCTCTAAGGAATGTCGTCGATCGACAAGCAGGTTACTAGATAAAAATGTGGTAGTGCCCAAGATGTAATGATAAGGTAGGTCAGAACGGCTAGATGGGGTTATTCAGTGTCAGAATTGCAAGTTCGGTTAGTGGCTTCCTCGTTGGTATTTTAAAAATATTCACATCAGCCCCAGCGAATTGCTTCAGCACGGTATCAAACAGCATTCTCTCTTGTTGTGTAAGTATTTCTATCATTGATACTAATCCTTGACGTTCATAGATATCATTCCGTTTGCGAAATAAAAAAACGTGTACCAGGGCTTACCTGCAACAAGATTGTCACAGAGCCAAGGTAACACTAGTCTGGCAATCGGTAATAGCTACAGGCTGGGGAAAAATAGTAATGCGATGAAGCCCTTTGGCGATTACTGGTCAGCTCCATAATTGGCCCATGGGGATAATGTTGAAGATTGGTCGAGGGCGATCGATACCTCGGATCTACTTGGACCAGAATTCAATTAGTTGAGTTACAGAAAGATCTCGCAATACCAATCGTGGAGATGTGGCTTGGGTTATTGCTGGGGGGGTACCCATTGGTACAACGGGGGGCATTTTATGATGACCAGACAGTGTGGATTATGCATGGAAAATCCGGGATGCTGAATGCGTCGCTCAGCGATGAATGATACGCCTTGAATCATGATTAGGGCGTGTACTGAAAGCTGAAGTATAGTGCCTGATCCTGTAAGTTGTTCGAGCGATCGGCAATCTTAACCAAAGGCAGTGCATAATCCAAACGCATTAACATCTTAGAATTAGGTTGCCAAATTAGTCCAAGACCCATAGAAGTTAAAAATCTTTTTCCTTCGAGTTGATTTGGATTATTTGCATGATTCCAGGTTGTTCCCATATCGAAAAATGGAACAAGATACAATGTCGTTTGTCCAGAGGCAGTTCGTTGAACAGAGATTCGATCTTCTAAGGAAAATCGAATTCCGTTATCACCCGTTCTAAGACTCTGCCGATAGCCTCGCAACGATCGCCCGCCCCCCAAAACAAATTGTTGGGAAGGTAAAAGGCTATTTGGAGTCAGCTGAACATCCAATTGTGCCAATAATAAATGATGATTGCCCAATTGTTTGACGTGCTGAACTTGACCTTGCCAACTAATAAATTGGCCATCTGGGATGGGTTCTGCGTTTTGAGTTGCGCCGAAAATCCCAAGTCCAAGATTGAACTGAGATCGCAAAGCCCAAGCAGCTCTTTCACTCCGGTACACATAATCCTGCCCAAATTGTAAAACCCGAGTCCGGCTGTTACCATTGTCATCAGGGCCAATACCGAATGGAAAAGGATAGCGATCGTACAGGAAGGTCTGGCCGTCTTGGAATGCAAGTCCTAGGGAAAACGCGAATTCACTTTCAAATCGACGATGTATGGGTTGACGATAGGTTAGCTCATAGGTTGAACTCTTTGCACGAATTCCAAATTTTTCAAATTGTGGATCAGTAATGCGGCTACGGCTAGGTGCATATCTTAGTTCTAAAGTTCCATTTTTGGAATTAACAGGAATCTGATAGTTAAAGTCTAGGCTATTAGAGCCACCAGACAGCGATCGAAAATAGGAAGCACTTAAGCGATCTCCAAAAGTTAGTAAGTTACGTTGAGTCACCATGCTACCAAAGCGTTCTCCTCCCACACTGGGTGGAGAATTATTGTCTGATGTGAAAGATAGGTTGAATGAGTTTCTCTTTGCTGCACGGATGACTAGAATACTTTTGCCGTTGCTACCCTCTCGTAAACTCGCTTCTATATGTTGAAATAAAGTATTATCAGATTTCAAAAGTTTCAAGTCATTTTCTAGCTGCTCTGTGTTGACAGGATCCCCGATTCGCTGATGAAGCCGATTGGAAATATACTGCCTTAAACGCGAATCAGGAATATCCTCTTGATGAACTTGTCTACGTTGAGGATCAACTTTGAGGACATCAACTTTTTCTAAAATAGGCTTACTTTTAAAAAATGTACCTGCTTCTTGATCAATATCCGATGCGGAAGCAATTTCAATCGCTTCGATCGTGCCAACTTGAGACAGCAGCTTTGCTGTGCCATCTTGAAGAACCTGATCCGGAACAATCACCCTTGAAGTAATATAGCCCCGTTTTTGGTATAGTTGAGTGACCTGATTTGCCACGTCTTGCAGGTCTTGAAGAGAAAGACTACGATTTTCAAATCGAGCAAAAACTTGATCAATTTCAGATTGATTGACTAATGATTGTCCTAAAAGTTGAATTTTTTGGATTGGGACTTTAGTGGGTTCTCCTTCCTGTTGCTGCGTTTTTACCGGAAGATTCTCTACGACAGAATGGGGAGTGTTTTGGGCACGAGCAATTAAGGGTAGAAAGGAGCTCCCTATTAGAAGAGTTGCTAGGAAATTTGTGTAGATTGAGTAGGTCATTGGTGTATGGAAAGAAGCCAGGTGAAATGTAGACGAAATCATGAGCAAGCCCACTAAAAAAGGCTTACCAAGGGCTACCTACTAAGGTAAAGGCTGCCCAAAAATATGGATTTGTAAATTCCTGGGTAGCTCCTGAACGAATTACTGTTTCAGGTAAGAGATATTTACGATCGCCAAAAACAAGATGGCCATTTTCAATCTTGGTTCTGCCCTTGAGAAGGGCAAGTTGCGCCTTTTGCAGGGCTTGAGCCTTAATGGGCAGTTGAGATTTTTGCATCTGATCATAGAATTCAGCCATGAGTGCTAGAGTGCCACGGTCATCTGCTGTCCACAAACTACCGATAGACGTTTTGACACCAGCTTCTGCAGCGAAACCAACGAACCCAAGTTCCGCCTGCGTATCGCCTAATGCGGTTTCGCAAGCACTTAAAACGATCAATTCTACAGTAGGATCATAGAGTTTAAATTGTCCCATTCGCCTTAGCTTTTCGCGACCAGTTGCAAAGGCAATAAAAGATTGATCTGCTTTATTTTCTTGAAACTGAGCATGAGAAGCAATGTGAATAATTTGAGCATCCTTACGATGATTTAGAAGATTATCAGGAGTAAATTGTGCATCCTTGAATAGGTTCTCAGTGCCTTGAATATCACTGCCACCTAAATAACGACGAATCAGTTCTAATTCAACTGGTACTGCTGGCAAATTCTCTAAACCTAAATTAGTGAAAGTACCAGTTCCCATTGCCATAATTTTAGACTTTTTAAAATCAGGATTAAATCTAGTATCCGTCAAGCTAAAACTAGGCATTAAACCTAGGCTATAGTCTTCCAGAAGAAATCGATCGCTTTTCTTCATAATGGAGATCGGCGTTGATCTCAAGTGTTCATCAAGAATAAAAGTTAGATTTTGAATTTTCCATAGTTTCAAATCTTCTACTAAGGGAGCTATCAACCATTGATAAAATGTTTGCCCTGGAGAATCATGAGCTGTCACAAGTTGTTCACGGTCATTGGATGAAGCTAATTTATCCTGCAATAGATCGATAGTTTGTTTACTCAGATCACGCGTAACAGATGGGACTGCATAGACTTTTGGCTTACTTTGACCCGTTACTAGGACGAGATGAAGAATATTATCGCCTCGTCTATTAAATTTCTGTGGAAAATCATAGAGAATCGATTGTTCGCTAATTCCATTTGGAAGAAAGACAGCATAGATAATTGCAGGACGAATGCCGATCGCTTTTTCAATTTTTCGTAGTTCGTCTTGTATCTCATCCAGAGATTTAATGACTGTGACGCTATTCCGTTGGTTTTTGAAAAATTCTTCTAGTTGATTTGTGAAATAGCGATCGATGCCAAAGCCTTCCTCTTTACGTCGTAGCTCTAAGAGTTCAGGAATTTTGCCTTCTGGAACGATCGTGGATAGGAGATTGGCCAGTCGGGGGGAAGTAACAATCTGAATATTGCCTTGTTGATAAGGCCCTGGGAAGAATTGGGTGGGCAGGATGGAGTTACTAGCACCCGTGGTAATCGCCCCAGCCAGTCCATTCGTATCGCTAAAGCCGACATCAAAGGTGGTGAATCTGGCACCGCCATCGTGGACAATTAAAATACTTCCACCAGCACCACCATCTGCCGTAGAGATGCTAGCGGTTCTGCCAAAGCGATCAGTAAAGGTTCCGGCTGCCCGCAAGTACCGCTGCGTGAAGATCTGCACATTCCCACCTGTACCGCCCCCTAAGGCTTGGGCATTAATGGAATCAATCACAACATCATTGAGCGGATCGATAAAGACATTACCTGCATTGCCAATGGTAGAGCTAGTATTGATTTTGCCAGTGGTGACACTTTCACGGGCAATGATGCTGACTGACCCTGCATTCCCTGTGGTTGAGGAGGTATCTAGATTACCCGCTTGAACAATACCTGTGGGAGCCTGGAGGGAGAGGTCAGCTGGGGTGTTAGCCGTCACATTCCCTACGGTGAGATTGCCAGTTTCAGTCCTGAATGTACTGTTACCCAGCAACACGATCTGTTGCGCGATCGTAAGATTACCATCGGTAATATTGACACCACCGTTAGTCAGTACTTGATTTGCACTCGAAATGTTCAGGCTTCGGAGCCGCTGGCCACTGCCACCTACCATTCCGTTAAATTGAAGATTGCCTTGTCCTGTGCTAGTGGTTAATTGATAACCTCCATCAACTTGACTGTTCAAAGTGCTATTAAAGGTTAGATTTCCATTACTGTTGCCTGTATTAATTTGCACGTCTCGGCCTAAAACTGTGCGCCCTAGGGTTAAGTTCTTCCCTGCACTATTGACATCAGCTTGGAGAAATACCGTGTTGCTCCCTGGTTCTAGTACAGCCGGGGTATTAAAGCTAACTGGACTAGAAGCTAAAATTTGGTTTGTGCTGGTTACTGAGCCAATCGTCGTTAAGCTAAAGCCAGTAATCTGGTCTATCTCGCGTGCAGATAGTTGTAGTGCCTGAGGAGTAGAGGCTCCCCCAAGTTCGATCGTGCGATCTAAGTCTGCTGTAGTAATATTCAATGTACTACTACCACTGAGTAAGTCTGTAATGTCAAGATTATTTGACTTTAAGTTCAGTGGATTGCTAGCTGCATTAACAGGTGCGTTAATAGTAATTGTGCTAGTTCCTGCATTAATTGTTGCAGCAGTAGTAATGTTTGTCGGTTGGTTGAAGGTAATTGGAGTATTTAGAGTACTCAGATTTCCATTTAGAACGATACTTTGAGCTTGGCCAAAGTTAATCGCTCCGACAGAAATGTTGTTGCGGAAGTTAACTTGTGAACTATTGAGAATATTCAGTGCATAATTCCCAGTGATAGTTCCGTTAAACAGGATTGGGCCTGTTGTTGGATTTAAAGTTACGTCTTGAGAGAGAGTCAGAGGGTTATTAAAGCTGATAGCACCACCATTGCTAGCTAAGGTTCCTCCTGCTGTGATGCCTGCACCTCCTGTAAGGTTGATAGTTCCGCCATTCGTTTGCAGATTACCAACATTGAGAATGCCGCTTGTAGCTTGCAGTGTTAAATTACCTGTAGAACCAGGTTGGGTTGTGACTTGCTGTACTGTTAGGTTGCCACTATTTGTGCTAAGTGTACTGTCTCCCGTCAATGTGACTGGTTGAATTAGGTTGAGATCACCAGTGGTTAGGTTAATATCACTGTTCAAAGAAATCTCACTAGTTTGTTCAAATACCAGTCCTTTGAGGCGTTTGTTGCCACCGACAGCATTCGCAAAACGAATAGAGCCACTACCACTATTGAGAGTGAGTTGATGCAGCCCATCTAATTGACTATCGATCGTTCCAGTAAAGGTAATATTGCCAATCCCAGTACTGATACGAATATCTGCACCCAAAACTGTATTGCCAAAAATTAATTCTTGATTGTTGGAATTGATAGGAGCATTTAGGAAAACGGATCCCTTACCTGGATCAAGAATTGTAGGTGTCTGGAAAGTTATGGGTGCGGAAAAAGTGAGATTACCACCATCCCCCGGAAGATAGGTCGCAGAGGAAAATCCATTAATTTTAGAAATTTCATCAGCTGTCAAGCTTAACGCATTTGTATTTTCGTTACCTAGCTCCAAGTTCCTTCCAGCACTAGAAGCTAAGATTTTTAAAGAGTTGGTTCCGGTAACAGTACCATTAATATTTAAAGTATCGGCCTTGAGGATCAAGGGATTATTGCCAGAATTTAGGTTGGTGCCTGTATCAATGCTCGAAGTTCCAGCGTCAAAGGTAACCGGTGCAGTAAGAGTAACGTCTTTCGTAAAGGTGATGGGCTGGTTATTAGTACTAACGTTTCCACTGATTTCTGTACTATCAGCGTTAACCGTTAATGTTTTAACTGCAACATCTTTTTGAAACTTCAGTTGATTGGCACGAGAAACATTGAGTGCGTGGTCTCCTGTGACTTGCTGAGTAAATGTAATGTTGTTGTTACCGGAGTTGATTGCTGTATCTGCCAGTAATGTAGTAGTGCCATTGAACGTGACTGATCCACTGGTGTTTTTAGCGGATGTGTCAACTGTTCCTTGAATCTCAATACCTTGGCCAGCTAGAACATTAACATTGCCGCCATCCCCTTGAGGTGCACCTGCTAAGATATTGTCTTGGATGATTACCTTACCGTTCGGTGCTTTTAGACTCAGCGATCCACTTGAACCATTCTCAGAACTAATACTAATGCCTCGTCCACCTGCTTTAACTTCAATATTGCCATTACTACTTTGCACATCAATACTGCTGCCAGTTCCAGTAGACGAGTTCCCGACAACATTTGAAAGAATGACATCTCCCTTAGCTTCAATTTTGAGCGTACCACCTTGCATCCCCGTACTCCCAATAACCACAAACTGGTTTGGATCTGTTCCATTTAGACTGGAAACACCGGTAGCGCTTAAATCAACCTTCCCTTCACGACTAATAATTGTTAAATCCCCCGATCTTGGGCTGTCTCCTGAGACCGAGTTCGTTGTGATGGGTGAAGTGAGAATGTCTCCCCTCGCAATTAGAGTGATGTTTCCTGCTGATCCATTAGAAGCTGAGCTAGATAAGCCGCCATAGCGTGTGTCAATACTACCTTCTTTGCTTTCGATGAAAATATCTCCGCCACGACCAGGATTACGAATATTGGGATTGTGGTCTGCAAAGGCTGCAATATACCCTGTTGTAATATTGCCATTCGCCCTTAACGTAACCGATCCGGCGGAAGCACCCAGCGGATCGACCCCACTCCGGGTTGTAATATTCCCTAAACTAATGGATTCACCCGAAATCTCAATGCTTCTACCCGGTTGCCCAATGGTTGTGGGAGCAATGATTGTACTCGAGGGGTCCATGATAAATGAACCCACCCGATCGCCATTAGCATCCGCCTGAAAGATCAAAGAACCAGAGCCAGAGCCAAAATCAAGTTGGGTATTAGGTGCAATCCGGATATTATCATCTGCTGTCAAGGTAAAGGATGTCGTACTCCCTGCCCCTAGAAGGCTAGCCGCATCAATGAAGGATTCTCCCGGTTGTAAATTAGCTGGACTATTAGCAATTAAAATATTCTGAGGGTCTAGGAGTACAGTACCGTTCTTACCGAAGTTGGCTCCAGTATCTATTTGTCCTTGAAAAGTCAGATATTTCTTACCAGATACTTCAACAAAGCCACCATTTCCGATCGTGCTTCCACCCCGAGCACTAATTTGCCCTAAAAATGCTGTTTGATCTTGCGACCATACAATAATTGATCCCCCGTTCCCCCGATCGATACTGTCAGCATTCAGCGTACTAGACTGATCTATTGTGGTTCGTGTTGCACTAGGCAGTTGAGAATTCCCCTGGTAAGCACCTCCGACTTGGATCGTTCCACCATTTTGATTGCCAGAAGCATTAACTTTAGCATTCACTAAATCAACTTGCTGACCCAAAATATTAATAGTCCCACCTGTTTCGCCCGTGGTTGCTACTTGACCAGAAAGGGTTGTGCTACCGGATGCAGATACAACCTTGACCCCAGAACCAGTTATTTCGACAACCCCTTGAGCATTCACGGTCAGTCCAGTTGCATTCTGTCCTGCATGGTTGGCAAGCAATTGGGGCAGAGAAGCGATCGGAAATTCCCAACGGTTGGGATTACTAGCCTGATTGGTAGGTTGTACTTCCAAACTAATCAAACTACCAGGCCGCTGAAGCTTGACCAAACTACTGCCAGGAACAGATTGAACTAAAATTTCTCCCCCCGGCGCGTTCAATTGCCCCGTATTGACAACGGTTCCCCCCAGCAATCCAAGGGACTGCCCTACCCCCACGGTTAAATTTCCAGCATTGACGATCGCCCCAGGATTGACCGTCGTCCAAGCAAACCCCGATGGATTGCCCAGTAAATTGGCATAATCATTCTGACCACTTGCACTAAACCAACGATCGCCGAATAAAATCCCGTTAGCAGTCGTGGCCCAGAATGAACCGGGGACATTTAATTGCGCGGCCTGTCCAAAGAGAATCCCGGACGGATTCATCAAGACCAAATTAGCATTTCCGCCAGTTACTTGCAGTAAGCCATTAATGACTGAGGGATTACCCCCTATAATGCGACCCAAAATATTTTGAATATTTGGATTAATGGAAAAATTAGCAGACTGTCCAGAGAGGAGATCAAACTGTTGAAAGCTATGAAAGAGATTATGACTATCTCCAGAAATCTGGCCCCCTGTAATGTTGAACTGATTGCCAGTGGGAGTCACGATCGTCGCTGTACCATCATTGCTAGGAACGATCGATTGAGCCATTCCAGGGAATGAATAGAGACGTCCCAGGGCAATTAATGCACAACTGATTCCAGCATGAACAGCAAAGATTTTTTGTCCAGTAGACTGAACAATGCGGAGCACAGGTGAGAGAGTCGCCATGGTCTTAGGTTGAGGTAGATCCCAGAAAACTATTCTAATGAGCGTATACGAACTAGAAAAATACAGAAAAACCTATGGAATTAGCCACTTCTACTGGAATTGGCTACCGCCACTAAGGCTGTATTTCTAGCTCCTGAATCTTTTGATCCTTCAGATCTTTAATTTGGGCTTCTTCTAATAAGCGTTGCCAGTTCTCCTGGATCTGTAGATCCTCAGGCATTTTTTCACGTAGGCGAATCAGTCCATCAACGGTTTCATACCAAAAACCATTTTGTGCATAGATCTGTAAGCGATCGAGATCTGTTTTAGCCTGTTTGAGTTGAGTCTCAATTGTCTGCGAAGGAACTCCCACCCGTTCTACAATTCCTTCGATAGCGTTAGGAACTCGCTTGGGACCTCCACAATAGAGTTCCACCATCCAACGATATTTTTTACCCACTGCCAGCGTCTTCTCCGCTGGCAAGCGTAACGCTACAAAACCAGGAGCAGCAATCTTGACTTGCTTTTTACCACTGTCATAGATAGCTTGGTTATCGGATAGTTCACGCACAATCAGACGGACCCGCATATCACTTTGCAAGACCTGATTCGTGACTTTAGTGTCAGGCGTTAAATTAGACACTAATTGATAGGGGAAATAGAGCCAGAAAGTGGGACGATCGCTTAGGGTGAACCCATCTGGTTGAGGCGTATAGACCAGTGCTTGGGGCTGGACATTGGGACAACTGTTGCGGCTGCCACCGGGATTGTTACTTTTAGGGGGATTACCGCGAGATTTACCTGATATAAATCGAATAACGGGTCTTTTTAATTGTGTTTGATTACCCGTTTTCTGCGGTTGAGATGCGGCATCAACTTTAGTGAACTCACCCATATTAGTGAGAAAACTACTAAGCAATACAAGACTAATTATTTGAAAATACCTCATGATATTCTCCTCATTTCTACCAATATCATGCCCTTAACATTGATCGATCAATCATTGCAGTGGCACTTGCTCCAAGTGCAAAGATCATTAGCGCTGGAATGTAAGATGCTACAATTCCTTGATTTAGTATATACAGGCTACTGCCAGTGAGCACAATAATTCCAGCAGTAACTCCTAGAATTTTCCAGGATAAAGGTTTCACTCCCAGCACTAAACCACATCCCAATCCAGCCCAAAGAATGAGCCAGATGAGTTCTTCCAAACTCGACCCAAATGTCAAGATTACTGGTAAACCCTCTGCATGATCGAGGATTTGCTGAATTTTATGGGCTTCAATGAGGACTTCGGGTAGCTGTCTAGCGGCGTCACTTCCATAGGGAGTACTTTGCCATGCAGAATCAGATGCGGTGGTTGCAGTGACCCCAATGAGGACAATTTTGCCCTTTAATGAAAGCTTATTTGCGCGATCGAGAAAATCCTGTAAGGGAATTTCCTGAAAAACGCCCCGGATTTTACCATCTTGATGACGGTAGTGTAGCAGCAGTTGATGTCCTGCTGTACTGGAACCTTGATAGATGCCTGGGCGTTGATGGAGATAGGAATGGGTGAGTCGATCGGGGTCAAATTCGCCCTCTTCATTGAGCCAATGGGCTGGGAGTTTTTGCGTTGCTGCTAAATACCGTAATGCAGTTAGAGCACTGAAAGCTATTGTAGTCGGGCAATTGAGACTTTCATCTTGACTGATCAGGTGCCTTCGCACGATAGTATCAGGTTCATCTAGATAATCAGAAAACCCGATACGATTTTCTAGGTCAGCCTGAGACAAGGCTGATAAAGCTGGTGGGATTCCTGATTTTTCTGAACATATAAACAATAAGTTATCTGTTTTACGAATTTGGGTATCTAACTGAGAATACTGCTTTGAACTTCGATAGTCACGGACGACTAGATTCCCAATTACGGCGGGTTCCAATGATTTCAACTTTTTTAAAAGGGGATCAAAAATGTGATCTGGAAGGGATGGATTGCCTCCAGATGTTTGTTGCCGTTGGAGTTGTGGGTCATCGATCGTTAAAATGACGATCGGACTGGATGGCATATCACGATTAGGACGATGACGCATCATCCAGTCATAGGCCGCTAATTCCGGGGCTTTGAGCCAGCCAAAACTGTGCATTGAATACGTAATTCCGACTAATGTCAGATTCATGATTAGCAGAATTCCCAGCTTTTGCCACCATTGTCTTTTGGCTGGACTTTCTGGGGAAGGCCATCGTAAAGGCTCGATCGCCGGATTCTGGTAACTGACGGGCAGCCACGTGGCACAGGGATATTGATCTTGTAGCCCCTCTAACTGTTCCCGAGCTTGGGCCACGGCGGCATAGAAGGATTTCCCCGAGGAGAATGCTGTGAGAAAGTACTCTAGGAACTTGTGGGCAACTTTATCAGGAATGGGTTCCCGCATGACAATCATTTGGGGAATATGCAAGCCTGAAAATGTATTCAATACCCCCAGGCCATCACAGGAATTAAAAATTGCGAGTTTTAAACCTCGTGTAATAGCTGTTTTTAAAGTTCGTTTCAGTTCTTCTAGGGATAAGCGATCGCTCGGATTGAGGTCAATAAATCCTTCCAGTTGCTCAGTCTGACTATGGCCTGCGAAAAACAGAATATCCCAGGAAGATTGCTGGAGTGCTTGAGCGAATGCCTCACGAGTGGGTTCTTCCAACAATTCTACAATTACATTAGGCAGACTCATCCATTGGTGACGATCGCGATTGGTATCAATGCCATCGGAACACCCTAAAATCACTAAAATACGAAGTTCCTCCTGGGAAGGGGGTTGAGGAATTTCGGTATAGGTGATGGGTGCAAAGGCAATTTCAAGATGGGTATAGGCTTGGAGGAATGACCAGACCTGCCAGGGGAGTAATCGAATTTCGGCGTTATCGGTTTGCAGTAGGATTCGGGCCTCTCTGCCTTCCCGTCTAGCGATTTCCAGTTCTAACTTCAGCCATTGCACGATCGGTTGGAAAGATTCAGCAGCCAACCAATGTTCAAAGGTTTTTAAAACAGATTTTCCCTCTTGTTTAAGCGTGAATAATGTAACCTGACTTGTACTTTCAATTTCCTCAATACGATAGTCTGCAATACCGCCATAGCCGCGATAGTTTGATCTCCAGTGGTGATAAGACGCCAGGAGCGGTAGATTTGCCGGTAATTGCCCGAATGCTGGCTTGGCTTCCTTTTCCTGGTGATCCCAGTCAACTTCGCCATTGAATCCAGTGGCGGGAGTGCCTGTGAGCTTGAGCAAGATCTGCTGGCTGGAAATGACCATAGTACTTCTTACATTTAAATCTCGAATTCTTCTGTAAATTCAGCGTCCCGCCACCGGACTTGAACTTTGAACTGTTCGCCTGAGGTTCCCCTGAGTTGTTTTTCAACGTAATTGCCAATATCCCGCTGGGCGGCTTTGAGAACCGTCTCTCCTGAACTCACAATCAGTTGTAAATCGGGCGGAATGGAAATCCGATCGTCCGTTGGACAAACTTTAATACTTAACTGAATGCGATCGCCCTCTGCCTCAGGACTGTAGTGAACGATTAATGCCAAGGGCAGCTGCTTGAGGATCAATGTTCTCTGGCCCTGTACCGCAGAACGATAGGGGGAAGCTTCACTCGATGGGCTACGCCGGAAATTAAATGCCACTTCCGGTTGGGGGGCTGCGAGTTGCTGAAACCCTTCTGAGAGGGATTGCCATGCGCCATTGAACTCACCCTGCAACCAGTTGCCGAGCTTGGTGATGGACGTTTGAATGGTTGCTTGCAGAGAGGGCGTCTCAGAGGCTTCGAGGATGTCTAGTAAGGCATCGATCGATTGTAATGTGTTTAATGGAAGAACTCCAGGTTGTTGAGGATTCAGGGCTGGCGTAAAACCGAGCACTTTCCCAGCGGTATAGTCTGAATTGAGTTCAAGCACAGCGTAGCCCCTGCGGTTTTCCCAAGCTTCTGTGGGAATTAAGCAAACGGATTCCCCTGGTTCTACCGTGCGGCATTCGATCGAACCGATGTTAGGAATCCACAGATCGGCCACATCGAGAACTAATCGACTGGCAAGATCCCAACTCTCACTTTGAGCGAGATCGGTTGCAATGCCCAAAAATTGTGAGACGTAATAATGCATTAAACCAACCGCGATCGTATTGCGATAAATCCGATCGTACTTCTTGCGATCGTGGCGGACGGGTTCTGCAAACTGGGCTGCGCGATCGCGGATGTCAGCGGTAATGGGAAAAGTCAGGTAAAGTTCGGAGTTCATAGTCGTTTTGTGATGAAGGGTTAGTCATAAAAACCTTGAGAGTGGCAAAAGGCTTGAAGTAGCTTGAGGCAGTGGCGTCGAAAGTGACTGTGTAAGGTTTGCAGGGGTAAGTTCAATTCTTGAGCGAGATCTTTCCAATCGATTTCTGGGGGTAATAATCTGGCCTGAATTAATGTTTTACAGGACGCTAGGGGTTGATTCTTCGGATAACATTGACTGAGCTTTTGGTCAGGATCCGTGGTCAACCATTGACGAAGAATTTGAATCAGTTCTGATTCGTCAGCGTCGTAAAGATTAGGATCGGCTAGGTTATCGATCGGATCAATGGAGTCATTAGTTTCGGGGTCAAACTTTTTCCAAATTCTTTGGCTATCTTCTTTTCGTTGTCGGTTACTGCTGTCCTTCAGTCGAAAATTTAAATAGACGTTGAGCCAAGTAATAACACTACCATCCGGACTCTTGGCGGGGTCATAGGCCGAGTTTGCGGTAGTTGCTTCGCAAACATTATTCATAAAGTAGACCCACATATCCATGACTGCATCTTCGTAATAGCGCTGGTTGCTATCTTTCTTGAGCAGTTTTCCGGATTGTTGAATTTTTGCGGCGACTCGGTTGAGAATCCGTTTCCGGGCAATGCTATCGCGTGGGTGCTGGCGAGCCTCTTCAATCAGGGCATTGAGTTCTTGATCGAGGGGGAGCATAGGCAACGATCGAGGGGGTTTAAAAAACTATACTAGTTTTCCCTCAAAAGTGAAAAATTTAACTGACCCTGGTTAAATTCGCGACTCTTTGTCCGGTTGGGTGGGTAGCTACAGGATGACTGAATTTAGAATGCAGGGCGCTAAAGGGCAGGACGCGCTTGATTTCTTCGATTGTGGTAATGCCTTGGGTGACTTTGTCGATCGCGGCGAGGCGGAAGGACTGGAACTCGCTTTCCTGGAGGTAGCGGTTGAGTTGCACCATGGAGCCGTCGTAGATGATTTGTCGGATGGTTTCATCAACGTGCAGGAGTTCGATCAAGGCTTCTCGACCTAGATAACCGGAATGAAAGCAGTGGGCACAGCCTTTGCCTTTGCGCCAAGCTTTGGGATTGGCGTCTTCGGGTTGCAATCCTAAGACCTTGAGATCGGCATCGGTGGGGGTGTAAGGGGTTGCACAGTGGGGACAGACGCGACGGACAAGACGCTGGGCGACGACGCCTAATAAAGCATCACTAATTAATCCGGGTTCTGGGCCAATATCCCTTAAACGGGGGATTGCGCCAGCGGCGTCATTCGTATGTAGGGTAGTAAGAACGAGGTGTCCGGTGAGGGCGGCGCGGACTGCGGTTTCTGCGGTTTCATGGTCGCGGATTTCGCCCAACATGATGATGTCGGGATCCTGGCGCAGAATGGCGCGTAACCCTGCGGCGAAGGTCATGCCTGCGGTTTCGTTGACTTGAGTTTGGGTAATGTCGGGAAGGATGTATTCGACGGGATCTTCAACGGTGGTGATGTTTTTGGAGTCCTGGGCGATCGCTTGTATGCTGGTGTAGAGGGTGCTGGTTTTGCCGGAACCAGTGGGGCCTGTGTAGATGATTAAGCCTTGGGGTTGGCTGAGCCAGTAGTGGTAGATGGAGAGTGCCCGATCGCTGAAGCCGAGGTCGGCGATCGTTTGGAAGGAGTTTTGTTGTCGGAGGAGACGCATGACGATTTTTTCGCCTGCTTCGCCTTTTACACCACTGACGCAGGGAAGGGTGCTGACACGCAGATCGAGTCCTTGCTCCTGTTGGTCAGGGGACATGTATTGTTCGGCCATACGACCGTCCTGGGGGCGGCGGCTGTCGGCAATGTCCATCTCGCTCATGACTTTGATGGAGACGATGACTTTGCGGCTGATGTCGGAGGGCAGGGTGGTGACGGTGCGTAGGATGCCGTCAATGCGATAGCGAACTTTTAAGCCTTCTGCGGAGGGTTCTAGGTGGATATCGCTGGCTCGGTGGCGTAGGGCTGAGGCGATGATGGTTTTGACGCGCTCGATTTGATTGTCGGTTTGGGCGAGGGATAGTTCAGTGAGTTCGGTGATGTCTTCGGTATCTGCTTCGCCGGTGAGGGGGTTGATCAGTTTTGCAGTGGCGATCGTTTTGTGGTCGATCGTGTGTTGGCGATACCATTTGCGATAACTGATCTCATCGATTCTGATGATTTCGATGTCTGTGTTAAGTCGCTGTTTGAGGGTTTGTAGTTCGGTGTGATCTAAGGCTTTGGGAGAACCGAGGTAGTAGCGGTTTTGCCAGAGGAGGAGGGGCAGGACGGGCAGTGGGGTCTGCCGCAGTTGTTTGAAGCAGTGGTTAGAGAGGGGGGTGTCTACGAGGTCTAAGGCGACGGTGCCGGTGGGACTGACGATCGCTTGTAGGGCTGCTTCTAGGGTGATCGATCGGTTTTTGAGTTGTTGTTGTAGGGATAAGGTGGTCATGGCAGTGGTGGCAGGTGGTGAAGAGAAATGCGATCGCCCCTAAATTTGCGGAAGGAGGAGAGGGGCGATCGCGTCATCAAAGCATCTAGTCAAACTTGTTCACTGATACTGATGATGAGTTCAGTTAACGTGGCCCAATATACTCAAAATAGGATGGTGTCCGATCTCCAAACCCTTCTTTTACACTGAGATTACTGCCATTTCTGAGACCTGCTTGAGCTATTCTGACATTAGTCCCTGATCCACCTGGAATAACAATTGCGATATGCCCATCTCTTCCACCTGGAGGAACATCTGCCGTAGCAACCACAATTCTTCCTTGATTCGCTCGATTGACTGCGGTTGCAGCATCCACTAATTTCCATTGACCATTTCCACCGGCCTGGAAAAATCTGTGAAAATGTTCAGCAAGGAAAGGTTTTTGCTGTCTGTCGAAAACTACAGAATTGTAATAATTCCAAGATGCCGTAGAATTGACTCGAGGCACAGGTACACCTAATAATTGCAGAACATCTCCTGCAAACCAATTACAGTAAGTGTAGCTTCCGTCAAAGCGATAGTTTACTTCTGGATTAACACGCTTTACTGCATCCAGAATTCGCTGAGCTGATGGAGGGATCTGCGGAAGTTGTGTAGTTGAGACAGTCCAACGCTGATTAGGGTTGTTACTATCACAACTCCATAGATGAACTTTGCCTCCATTTGTTCTCGTTGGTGTGTCAATACAGAAATTAGTCCCAGCTAATCGAAGCTGAACTGCTTGACCGCCTAAACTGTTAATTTGCCAGTTTTGATCAGAATCGTTGGGATTACAAGTCCAAACATTAAATTCAGCACCATTCCAGCGACGATAGGCATTGAGGCATTTACCAGTAGTCCGATGACGAAGTAAAACACCTCCTCGATTTCCTTGTAATCGCTGGAAATCCTGATCAGGGTCATTGCGCACAAGATCCCAAATTGACATCCGAGGTTCACCATCAATTCGACGAAATTGGCTATTTGTGTTCAGTGCTTTGCCGCCGATCGAGAAGGTTTCGGCTTGAGCCTGACCCGCTACAGCAGTGGTAGAAAGTAGTGCAGAGATGATTGCAAAGGCAAAGGTTTTGGTACGGGATTTCAACATGGTGAGTGAACTAATTGAATAGAGTATGTGGATTGAAGAGGTTTGGTTGTCTTTTCGTTCCCCCCTTCATTTAGGTATCTGCAAAACTCAGCTCCATTATTCAAATTTGGGAAACTTTTTGGGATATTTTTTGAAGCGCTTGGTGCAGTGGAATTTCAGGCGCAGAACTGCTACGCTTCTACGATCCACGATCGAGGTTTGCCTCAATGAAAAAGCGATCGCCCTTCCCTACAGGCGCGATCGCTTTTTTAACTAAACATCAGATACGAATTAACGTGGATTAGTCCAACCAACAACTCTACCTGAATAGCTATCCATATTGATCCAATCAGTTGTGCGAACAGAAGTATTGGGCGCGCCTCCATTGGCATTAGAGTCCATCAACTTGATTTGACGTTGTCCATTGAAAGAACGAGATTCCATAACAATGCCAACATGACCATACTGTGTAAAATCTCCTGTACTAGTGAAAGAAATGATTGCACCGCGCTTGGGTAGCCCTTGATTCGTTAAGGGCTCAAACAAATTAGAGTGTTGCCTTGCTACTCCTCCAGCAACATCTCTGCCATGACCATAAGCCCTTGTAGCTGTGCTTCTGTTAAAGAAAACTTCCTGCAAGTAGCGTACAACCAGAGTCACACATTGCCCTCGCGAGTCCCAACCTAGATTATCAAGACGTGAAATCGCATACTGGCCGTTTGCCCAACGGAAGAACTCCTCTGCTTTTTGCGTAGATGGTGAGTTAATGGTGCCGTTAGAACTTAACCAACGCTGGTTGGGATTATTAGCGTCGCATCCCCATAAGTGCACCTTGCCGCCATTTGTCCGGGTAGGAGTATCAATGCAGAGATTGGTTCCCACTAGTTTGAGTTGTACGAGATTACTACCTAAGCTGTTGATCTGCCAGTTTTGATCGGGATCGTTGGGGTTGCAAGGCCAGGTGTTGAATTCTGCACCATTGAACTTACGGTAAGCATTGATACAGTTCCCCGTCGTTCGGTTTTTCAGCAGAACCCCACCCCGATTGCCCTGGAGACGCTGGAAGTCTTGGTCAGGATCACCAGATACTCTATCCCAAATTGTGACGCGGGGTTGACCGTCAATCCGACTAAAGGCTCGATTGGTATTCAGTGCTTTGCCGCCGATCGATAAGGTTTCAGCTTGAGCCTGACCCGCTACAGCAGTGGCAGAAAGTAGTGCAGGGATGATTGCAAAGGCAAAGGTTTTGGTACGGGACTTCAACATGGTGAGTGAACTAATTGAATAGAGTATGTGGATTGAAGAGGCTTAGTTATCTGTTCGTTCCCCCCTTCATTTAGGTATCTGCAAAACTCAGCTCCGTTATTCAAATTTGGGAAACTTTTTGGGATATTTTTTGAAGCGCTTGGTGCAGTGGAGTTGCAGGCGCAGAACTGCTACGCTTCTACGATCCACGATCGAGCTGTGCCCCAATGAAAAAGCGATCGCATTTCCTAAAAAATACGATCGCGCTTGCCCTGTCTAATATTTTGAAATCCCTATCGCACTTGCCAACCCATTTGCTGCGCGGTCTGTGGACTTAAACAAACAAGATTCCCCTGTTGTTCCCGACAGATTCGATCGCCCTGGTGAAACGGTTCACCCCACTGCTTCCAATTGAAATTTAACGGTTTGGGAGCTTTCGCTTGGATAGAATTTAAACCTGATGAATCCCCAGATGAGGTGAAAGATGCAGGATATTGGCTGGAGGGGGCATCAAATCCACCAGCATGGGCCAATGGAGGTCGATGATAAAAGCTAGTGACTGCAACGCTTGCTGAGAGTGTAATGAACCAAGGTCGAAATTTTTGAGCCATAGACAGCCCCCTCGTGAAATTGACGGTAATGAGGTGTTCAATTTTGTATCAGGAGCCAGTCAGGAAATTATTCAAATTACTCAAAACTTTGTGGGGCCTTTTATGCACAAGAAGCGAGAGGGAATGGCGGGCTATAATCAGGCTGGTAATCACCAAAGACTAGCCAGTTTCCTTACAAATAATGATGCAGCGTCGCGAGTTTCTGAAGTCGATCGGTTTGCCCCCGGCAGGACTGGGGATAAGTCAACGGGAGCTGCTGTATGGAGCCTTGTCCAGTCGCATATCCCCTCGGATTACCCGACACCAGTAACACAAACAACTCACTGCCATTGACCTGAATCTGATTCCCTGCTACGGTCAAGTCACGCCTGCTGCCGCGCCTTATTTGTATCGCTCGCAAGCCAAGGCTGGGAGGACGACCTTTTTTGCCTACGCCACTGCCTATGTCATTTGCCGCAATAAACGAGTCACCTTGGCTATCCATACAGTGCATTGCCAGGAAACGTTAGTCGCGACGCTCAGTTATCTGCTAGCACAATTTTCGATCTACTGAAAATAGCTGCTACAAGTCGCTCCCCAGGAGGCGGTGAGAGGATTTGAATTGGCAACCAGTTCGATCGAGCCATCGGCATTACGTTGAAACCTAGCCGCTTGCACTAAAGGGGATTGGGGGATCGGGATGGGGACTGCAATGCTCACTAAGGTATTTTGGGAAGCAGTATTTTGGGAAGCAGTATTTTGGGAAGTGGTATTTTGGGAAGCGGTATTTTGGGAAGCTGAGAAATCACGGAGATCAGACCAAGTGAGATTGTACATACTCTCTTGCGTGGGGTTGTCTGGCAATCCGCCTCTCCCGGTGATAATAAATTGACTGCCTTTTGCACCAAAACAGCTTGTAGCAATTTTTTGACTCGCATCGACGACGCTTACGGATAATTCCGTTAACCCTACGTTGGGATCAATTCCGATCGTATTAACTTGCACCGTGCCCTTAATTCCAAACTCAGAACTAGCAGTAATATCATTTTCGGACGTTAAGCGATCGCGATCCTTTAATCCAAAAATCCCTTGAGTGGTAATATTAACGTTTCCACCACTACCTTGGGTAGCATTAGCAATAATGTCACTGTTCCCTAATCCAATAATAATCGGAGCATTGATGGAAATGTTGCCGCCCTTAGATTGCCCTGTGGCACTAGTCACAATGCTACTCCCCTGCTTGAGTAACACCAGATCACGGGCCTGAATTTGAATATTCCCTTGGCTTCCTCCATTCACTTCAGCGCGTAACGTGCCACCGCGATCGAGCACTAGAGAATGGGTCTGAATCGTGAGTTGTCCGCTATCGCCTGTGCTGGAATTACTGACGGTGATTTCGGCTCCATCTTGAATATTTAAGCGATCGCTGTTCAACGTAATTGATCCTGCGCTAAACGGTCTACTGGCTTTGGCCGCAATGCTACTGCGGTATTGCCCATCCGGTGAAGTGCCACTGAGATCAATGAGATTTGCCTGAATCTTAATGTGCCCAGCATTGCCTTGTCCATCGGTAGAGGACGTGATTTGTCCGCCATTCACTACGCGCAGTTGAGCCGCTTGGATATCCAGATTGCCTCCATTGCCACGGGCTCCTTCCACCACCGAAGCCACAATGCCGCTGATAGCCCCTGTGAAGTCTACAAGAGGATCGGCCACTTCAATCTCCTGAGCCCGGATGACCATATTTCCCGCATTGCCAGAACCAACTAGATTAGTGGCAATTTTTCCTCCCTGGGTCACACTGAGGCGATGGGTCTGGATAAAGAGGTTCCCCGCATTGCCCGTTGAACCGGGTTCCGCTGAGGCAAAAATCCCACTGGAAAAAGGACCTTTAGCCCCAGTGTTAAATCCTCGCACCTCCATGGAATCTGTAGCGTTAATGATTACGTTGCCACCATTCCCCTGACCAAAGGTGCTGGACGCGATTTGTGGCCCATTGACTAAGGTTAACTGTTGAACATTCATTGTCAGATTGCCAGCATTGCCCGTTCCCCCAGCATTGTCTGTTCCAATGTTAGACCAATTTTCTGCATAGAAGTGCTGGGCATTGATGGTCAGGTTTCCTCCTTGACCATCACCCAAGGTTTGCGTAGATAGAAAACTGGGTTTCCCATTACCATCGGGGTTCCCAAAGACTTTAACGGTGTCGCTATCAATTGTGAGATTCCCTCCATGCCCCATTCCACCCGTTTCAGCATAAATGCCACTGGAGTGATTGAGAACCAGGTTAGGTGTGGTAACCTTAACGCTCCCGCCATGTCCCGAGGCGGTGTCATACACGTAGGTGCTGATGAATCCCCGGTCAAGCGAAAGGGCTTCTGAGGCAAAGACCTGTAGGTTGCCCCCATGCCCCGAACCCGTCGTGTCAGAGTAAATCCAGGAACCTTCGGACAGACTCACCCGACGACCTTGGACTTGAGTACTGCCGCCGCTCTTACCATTTGTCCCAACGTATGCCGTTTGAGTGAGGTGAATGTCACGAAAGTTCTGCACTCCGGAATAATTTAAGGCCCAATCGGAGGGACTGGGTACGATCGCAACTTCGCTATGGGCTCCTACACTGCCCAATTCCAGACGACCGTCCGGCGCATAGAGTTGGGCATAGCCTGCTGGGCCAGAGCCTTGAAGGAAGATATCGCCCCCAACCAAGGCCAGCGTTTTGCCAACGGGAACGCCGAAATCAATGGATTGGTTGGTAATGGCACCGGGATTGGCTCCCATCTGCAATCCCACGGGAACACTCATTGTCAGTAAGGGGGGAGATGGGTTCACTGCACTAAACTGGGTGCCATCAGCAAATCTGAAGTGATCGGCAGTAGTGCCCATAAAAGACCCCCCCAAATTTAAGGCGGCATTGGGGCCAAATAAAATGCCACTGGGATTGAGTAGGAATAAACTGGCAGAACCCTTGGCTTTAATGAGTCCATCAATGGTGGATACAGTTCCCCCTGTGATGCGTGCAAAAATGTTCTGTACATCTAGCGCATTGTTGAAAAAGGCCGATCCGCCGGTGGGGACTGAGAATTGACTGAAGCTGTGAAATAAATTACTACCCGATCGCCCACCTCCATCGATCGTAAAATCGAGGGCATTGGGACTGGTAATGTGAGTTGGCAAAGTTCCATCGGGAGTCACTTGCGCGATCGCCCTCGGTGCATGAAGTAGCATGACACCTGGTATTCCTAAGGCAATTCCCCCTAACAGGAGTACACTCCTGATTATGAGTAGAGTCCTCATGGCGACCTCGACACAAAATTAATCTTAGGTTACCCCAGCATTGGTTAACCTAGCACTATTTGTATTCGTATATTCATAAAAGTTTCAGGAAGCTTCAATGGGACGATGCCCCGCTTGCAGAAGCCATGGAGGTCCTTTCGTAACTACAGGTGGCGATCGAAGTTGCCGGAAGGGGGGTGGATTGGGCAATTAATTCGATCGAGCCATCAGCATGACGCTGGAACCCAGAAGCTTGAATCAAGGGCGGTTGTGTGGCAGGAACTGGAGCCAAACGGCCTTGACTTTTGCGATAGGCTGAGAGATCCCGCAGATCATCCCACAGGAAATAAGATGCGATGTCCTCGTTGGGATTCTGCGGTAATCCCCCTCGGCCTGTGGCAATAAATTGACTGCCTTGCTGGGTGGAACATCCCGTTGCAATTTTTTGGCTAGCATCGGCTAAATTGATGGGTAACTCTGTAGTACCTACGTTCAAATCTGTTCCAATACTATTTACTTGTACATTGCCACTCACACTGAATTCCGAGCTTGCAGTAATGTCATTTCTAGGATCAATCCGTGGGGTTAATGTATTGCTAAAACTTAATCCAATCAGACCTTGCGTAGTGACATTAATGTTTCCGCCACGTCCTCTCACAGCGTTAGCAATAATATCGCTATTTTCTAATCCAACCATGATTGGTGAATCAATGGTAATGTTCCCTCCACTGCCCAATGCTCCTGCCCTCGCGCTGATTAAGCTATTATTGCGTAATAGCAGTAAATCCCGAACATTCAGCTGTAAAATCCCCCCTTGTCCCACTTCTGTAGAAGTTCTAATTTGGCCTTTATGATTAAGGATGATTTCATTAGCCTGAATGTTTAACGATCCAGCATTGCCACGTCCGACATTTTCCGCTGCAATGAATCCTTGATTACTCACTTTAATGCTAGGGGCTGTAATGAATAAATTGCCTCCATTCCCCGTCGGCACAGCCGGTAAGCCAAAAACTTGTCGAAATCGCGCGGGCAGGAGCTGACCCGAGGTGGATATTCGACTGGGCAATGCTAAGGTTACCCCTGAACCATCAATTTCAATGGAGTCCCGAGCATGAATCGTGACACTACCAGCATTGCCTTTACCAGAAGTACTGGCAGAAATGGCACCGGATGCTTGTAAGAAAATTCGACCTGTATCAATTTCAATGGAACCGGCATCTCCTCCTGAAAAGGTGGATGAAATAATACTGGCATTGCCCGAAATAACTGGGTTCTCGCCAATTAATGCAATGGTTTCAGAGGTAATCCGAATATTGCCACCCCCTTGGCCACCCAAAACCCGAGAAATTACCCCTGCGCCATTCTGAGCCCAAAAGTCTCGCGTGGCGATCGTAATATCGCCCCCCTTTCCTCCCCCAAAAAAAGAAGGTGCCCCAATTCCACTAAAGCGGGTGCCATCAAAGGGCGACACTCCAAAAAATTGCAGGGATTCGCTGGCATTAACCGTAATATTCCCCCCTCGTCCTCCGTTTTGGTAGGTGGTCGAAAGAATCTCTCCTCCATCCTGAGCAATGATTTGTCGTGCTGAAACAGTGATGTTAGCACCTGTACTGGTTCCTAAGTTCTCCGTCAAAATTAGGCTTTGATCTTTATTCGGTAAGGCTCCACTCAATGCCAAGAGATCAGCGTTGACCTGGATAGTTCCGGCTAATTTGCGACCTCGATGCTGGCTGAGAACAATGGAACTGTCTTGAAGATAGATGCCATTTCCATTGAGTGAAACTGAACCCCCCGGATCGCCGCTCACATCAACGAGCGCAGCACGGGACAGCCGAATATCCGACAATTTTGAGGCTCTTAGGTAACTAAACTGCCATTGTGAGGTAGTTTGGTTATTGCCTGGAAGGGGTGTCAACTCCACCATGCCCGCTTCAATACTGCCCAATTCTGCCCGTCCACTTTCTGCAATGATTGCCCCTTCACTCAATTGAATCCCATTGCCGATTAGGGCGAGTTGTTGACCCGGTAGCACTCTGAGTCCCTTTTGCTGCGGGTTGCGGATTACAGGGTCGGCCAAGTTGCGGGAATGTAGCAAATTATGTCCCTGACCTTGGACTTGCAGGCTCCCAGCGCTTGCCCCCATTTGTAGTCCAACAGGTGCACTCAGCGTTAAGAGGGGGGGATTTCCAGGATGGGTCGCACTAAATTCTACGCCATCCGCAAACTGGATACTACTGGCAGTCGTTCCAATGAATGAGCCCCCTAGGTTCAGTGAGGCATTGGGGCCAAATAAAATGCCACTGGGGTTAAGTAGGAATAAATTGGCAGTGCCATTGGTTTTGAGCAGTCCATCAAGGTTGGATGCAGTCCCCCCGGTCACCCGCGCAAAAATGTTCTGCACATCCAACGCATTGTTGAAAAAAGCAGATCCGCCGGTGGGGACTGAAAATTGGCGGAAGCTGTGAAATAAGTTGCCCCCCGATCGTGCGCCGTTGTCGATCGTAAAATCGAGTGCATTAGGACTGGTTACTGTTGTAGGTAAGCTCCCATCTGGAATGACTTGAGCCTTGGCAAAGTCTATCCCTGCCCCTAAGCCTACCAATAATGTCAATACACTCACGATCGACCGAACGTTCATGGGATCACTCCATTCACTTCTGCTTTAGAGTGCCCAGTAATTTTGTCTTGCAGTTCAGCCAACTAACGGAATTCAGGGTTTTAGCTCGATCTTGTCTTTGCAGTCGCAGTCATGATTGTTGATCCGGCGCAGGTGGCGATCGTAGCTGCGGGAACGGAAGTAGGACTGGCGACAAGTTCGATCGAGCCGTCCGTATTCCGTTGAAAACCAGAGGCTTGAACTAAAGTGGGCTGATTTACAGGACTTGCAACAACAATGCCTCGATGTCCTTGATAGGTCGATATATCGCGGAGGTCATTCCACACAAGCGCTACCATCATTTCCTGATTTGGGTTGAGTGGTAGGCCCCCTCGACCTGTCAGGATAAATTGACCTGTTTGTTTGCTAGAGCACCCAGTTGCAATTTTTTGATTCGTATCAGCTACATTGACAGGTAACTCCGGAAAGACAGCATTGGGACTGTTTTCAATTGTATTTACTTTTACAGTTCCATTAATCCCAAACTCAGAACTTGCAGTGATGTCACTCTCAGAAGTTTGCTGTAGCCGGTAGGCAAGGCCAAACATGCCTTGAGTCGTAATTTGAATATTGCCCCCCTGTCCTTGAAAAGCATTGGCAACAATATCACTATTCTCAGTTCCTACCAGAAATTGGTTTTGAATCTTGATGTTGCCGCCATTCCCACTGCCCCCAGAAGTCGCTGTAATTTGACTACCGTGACGCAGCAAAATCAAATCACGGACTTGGAGTTGGATATCTCCCCCTTGCCCTGAAAAGGTGGAGGCCCGAATATTTCCACTATCTAAAATGATTTGATTAGCTTGAATATTTAATTGCCCTGCATTGCCAATGCCACGATGGTATACATTCACCATTCCCTGATTACGAATGATTAGTTTTTCTGTATTTAAAGTGAGTTCCCCTGTATTTCCAGTGGGACGATCGGGCAGGTTATAAAATTGCTGCCCAACGGAATCTGCAAGAAAAGCGCTCGTCGCGATCGAAGCGTAATGATCAATCAAAATATCTTTGGCTTCAATGGTTAAATTTCCTGCATTTCCCGTTGCAGAAGTCGCACTCAGGATACTGCCTCCATCCCGTGCTGCTAGATGGGTGGTTTGCAAAATCACATTACCAGCATGACCACTCCCAAAGGTGAAACTGCCCAGTGAGCTGGGGAGAATGGGAAACGGATGATACCCACTGACTTCGATCGAATCGGCAATCTGCAACAGCACATCGCCCGCATTGCCTAAATGATTTGCTTGGGCGCGATCGCCTAAGTTTCCGACTACGGGTAATGTTGAAGTACCTAATCCGGCTCCCCCCTTCAGGAGCAGTCTGGGCGCAATCACCCTCACTGTTCCCCCATGACCGGCCCCAATGGTTCCACTGCCCAAGTAGCTGATTTGATTGGGACGATCCGGGCTGGTGCCACTGAGGGTAATGGACTCTCGAGCGGTCACGGTTACATCGCCTGCATTGCCCAGTCCCGAACCTGGAACGCCCGCTAGCCTTGCGGTTATGGTTCCCACTTGAGCCCCATCCGTGAGGTGCAGTGTTCCCGTAGAAAGTTGAACAGTTCCCCCATGTCCTCGCCCAAATGTATCACTGGCAATACCACTGGAAATCAAACTTAGAGCGCTGATTCCACTGGCAGTAATATCTTCCGTTGCCGTGACTGTGACATTGCCTGTCGTTCCTGTTGCACTAGGTAAGCCTAATGTTCCGATAAAACCACTATCGGTGAGTCGGATTTGCCGCGCAGCAATATTCAAATTGCCCCCTGATCCAGAAGCATAAACACTGCTGCCAATACGACTGCTACTGCTCCCGATCGGAGAGAAGGGAGATTTGACGGCAACGGTGCCATTTGCGGAGATCGTCTCTGCCTGAACCTGAATGTCCCCTGCTTTACCAGAACCCAGGCTAAGGGTTTCGATCGCAGCACCATCCTGCAACACTAAGTTTCCCGTTTGAACGCTAACCGCCCCGCTATTGCCAGCGGCTCCCTGGCCCACTAAATTAACAATCCAAGCGCTGGGAGCTTGGGCATTGACATGGAGACCACCGAGACTCAGCGATCGCTGGGCGTGAATCTGGATATTGCCACTGGTCACACTCCCGATCGCGGTGGCGGCAATTTGAGATTGGTTTAGGACCACATCCCGTCCTACAACTTGAATCCCACCAAAGGGATTGGTCACAGCTGCTGGAGCCCACAGGGACGATCGCTGGGTTAAATTCACAGTCCCAAATTCTTGAGCCTGGGCATATCTCAATTGCCAACCCACAGGAGTCTTCGCCAAGCCGACAGTCCCATTAGTTACCGCACCCAGTTCAATTCTTCCAGATGGTGCAGTGACCACACCTCCAGCAAACGTGATATTCCCACCGACTAAAGCTAGGGTTGTTCCAGGACTGCTCACTAGACCTAGATTAGCCGTGGGAAACATCGCATCATTGCCTTTGCCTTGTACCGCGATCGTGGTGGGAGAACGTCCCATTTGTAGCCCGATCGGTGCACTCATCATTAAGAGCGGTGGATTCCCAGGATGGGTTGCACTAAACTCCACCCCGTCCGCAAATTTAATGCTATTGGCAGTCGTACCCACAAACGAACCACCAAGATTCAGTGCGGCATTGGGGCCAAACAAAATGCCACTGGGATTGAGCAGAAACAAGCTGGCAGAACCATTGGTTTTAATGACTCCATCAATGGTCGATGCAGTCCCCCCGGTCACCCGCGCAAAAATGTTCTGCACATCCAACGCATTGTTGAAAACAGCAGACCCGCCGGTGGGGACTGAAAATTGGTTGAAGCTATGAAATAAGTTGCTTCCCGATCGTGCTCCGTTGTCGATCGTAAAATCTACGGCATTGGAATGGGTGACGGTCGTCGGTAATGTGCCATCGGGAATCACTTGGGCAGAGGCTCCTACTAGGCCCCCTGCCATGCTTCCTACCATGCCTACCAAGACACCCAAGACCGATTGAAACTTCATCGGAGCACTTTACGAATTCTACTCTCTTAGACTGCACTACGGACAATCTTTCTAAATCCGTAAGATGACGGAACTGGATCTCTCATAAACTTGAGAATGGCCAAAATTCTTATAATTTACCAATCATGATGGCTTTATCAAACTCTAGATAAGATTGTTTTTTCAGTAATCTATAACAATCAAAGTTTTATCAGAAAAGCAATTGATCGATGAAGAGATTATGCCGTTGAGTTATATTTCCAGGGCTCGTTAGAGGCCACTTCATTGAGTGTTCTAATCAACTTGTCAGAGAGTGTCTCAGAGGGTTGGATTGGCAAACATCTCTCAATACTACTCTCTTTAACACTACTCTCTCCAACAATCTCTGTCAGTTCAATTAACTTTTGATCTGTATTTTGAATCGGTAAGGTGGTAAATAATTCTATTGTGAACTCTGTCCCTTGGTTAGGAGCTGATTTACACGTTAAACTCCCTCCATGGGTATCAACGATGATTTTGTAACAAATGGATAACCCTAATCCGGTTCCCTTCCCAATCGGCTTCGTCGTGAAAAAGGGATCAAAAATTTTGCCACGAACGGATTCAGGAATTCCCGATCCGTTATCAGCAAGCCTAATAATAATTTTGTTATCTGTATTGACAACAGTTGAAACGTAGATTCTTAAGGGTACCTTGATACCAGTCGTATTCAATACCTGAAAATAGTGTTCTTCCAGGGCATCGATCGCATTAGCGATAATGTTCATGAAAACCTGGTTCAACTGCCCCGAAAAACATTCTACTAAGGGAAGTGCTCCATAATCTTTAATGATTTCAATGGCAGGGCGTTGTCCATGGGGCTTTAATCGGTGTTTTAAAATTAATAGTGTACTTTCTAATCCATCATGTAAGTTAACTGCTTTTCGTTCTGCTTCATCTAATCGCGAGAAGGTTCGTAAAGAATTGACGATCTCTCGAATTCGTTCAGTTCCCATTTGCATGGAGCGAATGGTTTGTGGAAAATCTTCAATTAAAAAGTCTAAATCAATCGCCTCAATCAACTCCGCAATTTCTGGGTGTTCTTTCGAATAAACTTTCTGATAGAGGGCGATTAAATCTAATAGTTGATTTGAATAAGTTAGAACATAGGACAAATTGCCATGAATAAAATTGACAGGATTATTGACTTCATGGGCAATTCCAGCTACCATTTGACCCAATCCTGACATTTTTTCAGTCTGAATGAGTTGTGCCTGAGTATCTTGTAAATCTCGTAGAGTTTCTTCTAAGCGTTTTGCCTGTGATTCAGCAATTTTAGCAAGATTCTCTTTAATCCGCAGAGCATTTTTGAGCTGAAGTTGTTGTTGCTGTAGTTCTTCAGTGAGACGCTTAGCATCATTAAGAGATGTATTTTTAGCCTGCAAAAGAAATATAAAGTCTACGATCGGATCATGAATTGCAAAATCCTTCAGCTTCAGTCCTAATGGCTCCAAGCCAGACGTATCCGTAATCCAAGGAGATCCTAAAAAGCAAAGTAAATTACCTTCTTCCAGGTAAATCATTTGCCCCTTAAGCTGCATCTCACTATGGATGGAATTCAAAAGAAAGAGAGATTTGCGTTGTTTCTTGATGGCCTCAAAGGTCAGGGTAATTTTGGGGCGAGTAATTTCAAAAAATTGTTCCAATGAATTGCCGACTAGAGAATTGAGACAAACCCGTTGAAGAACTGAGCCAGCCTGAACAATATTCAACTCAGAGTCAAGAATAAAGTGGAATGGAAAAGCTTCTGCAAAGATATGAGGTGGAAGAGTGATTGAAGAAGTCATCTTAATCAACAGAATTAGGCTTGTGGCTTGTAGTGAATTAGAAACTCATCGTGGTCGGATCCTGACTCTTTGCTCTCGACTTGGGAGATGTCTACTTCTGTCTCGAACCGTGCTCCTAATCCCTTCACTAAACCTACAACCATTGGTGCCAAACCTTCGCGCTCTGATCGATATTCAAGACTTAAGACTTGATCATCGATTTCACTACAATCAAAGGAAGGAGGCCGTAACTTTGGAAAACTGACGCCCACCCTAGCATGTAAATTGTCCAAATTCTGGAGAAACTCAGGCAAATCATCTCCACTCATATCCATGAGTTCCCCATAGCCTTCACTAGCAGTGAACTGTACCCAAAATTCACCAAAAGCCTCCATGATTTGGGCGGGGGAAAGTTCTAAGACTTCACTTGCTGCTTTGACTAACCGATGGGTTACATCGTCTGGATAGCCCTCCATCCGAATAAACGTGTCAGTTTCTACATTCGCTTTGTCACGAATCTCCTGCCAGACTGGTTCACCAAAATGACTTTTCACCATATCCGCGATCGCCTTATTCACGAGTCCGTACATTCGGAGCCTCCTAGGATATAGAGAATTAGCTAGTTGGGACAACTGGAGATGACTGTACAGAGCTTTGGAGAAATGTAGCTAGTACAAGTCTTGGATATGGGTTATTGTGCCCTGCTAACCTCGCAAAATCGCTACTGTGCAGAATAAAAGATTGTTAACGAATGGGGCCAAACGAATGGGGCCACTAGTCACCATAACTGGAGGCCATCAGGCAATCAATCCATACAATTGCCTGAGTGATTCAGCCTCCTTTACGAGATTAACTGGCTGAGTGACTATAAACTAGGGGCTGGAATGCCAGTCGGTTGGATGGGATGGCTGGTCGGCATGCTAAAGACGTGAAAGTCTGCATTTGCTCAATCCGCCGTTGTATTCCATCAAAAAACTGAACCCGTGCATCCAGAGCTTCTAAAATGGCACGATGAATGTCGATCGCCTGGTTCTCATTTTGAATCCGGGGTTCCAACAATGCTAATAACTTAGCGGCATGACTATCGTCCACATCAATGTGCAGCTCAAAGAAGATTAAATCCTCTCGAGTCAACGGAGCTGCACCTTGGATCCCTTGATAGAGTTGGGAATACAGAGAATGGACGATTCCTTCTGAGGCGAAACAAATGGCTCCTAACGCTGCCAGATAGTTGTATTGATGGGCCAGACTCAAATACGTTTGAATCATGGCTTGGGTTTCTACAGTTGCTGGAAATTCTAGTAAGTTAGCGTCGGGAATTCCGATCGCTCTAGTAAATCGTCGAAAGAGCTCTGGATGGGTGGCACTAAGATCTCCCTGACCCATCTCGTCAAATAAGTTGTCTAGAATGATCCACTGAGCTTCTTCATCGGGGCAGCAAGATAAAATGCTGGCTAGAATTCGATTGAATTCCTTGGAGAACTTGTACATCTGAACTGCTAAAATCTGCACTTCAGGTAACGTCAGTTGCCCCTCACGGCATCGTTTTAAAAAGGGATGTTGCCAAAGCTCATGGCTGTGAGCCAGATCGCGAAAAGTTTGAATGAAGGGGGAAGTCTCAATTTTCATCGTACAACCTGTATGGCCAAGTGAAGTGGAAAATCAACGAGGGGCTGAAAGAAGGCTTCATCTAACTGAACATGTTCAGGCGTTACCCTGAGTTCCTGCACGATCGGCAACGTTTGAAAACCAGCCCTACGAAGTGCCTCAAAATAGTCTTCTAGCGTTTTATGAACGAGTTGAACATCCAGCCAAGTTCCATCACGCTTCCAAATTCGACCCGGAAAAATGTGGTTACGTTGACTAAAATACTTAGTTTCTTCAACTTGAAAATAGAAGGGATAGTCAGCCTTACGCATGTAAGGAAATGCTGGATGGGGAACACTAAAAATAAATTGACCTTGTGGTCGTAACACCCTGATGACTTCTGTCATGCATTGCTGCATTTGTTCAACGGTTAGATAGTTGAACAAAAACACAGCCAGCACTTTGTCAAAGCTGGCATCTGCGATATGGGCTAAATTAGTAGCGCACCCTGCTTCGTAATGGATTCCGAAAGAATCAACTTTTTCCTGTTCTACCGCAGCTGCAATCATGCCCTCAGAAAGATCAATGCCATAGACTTCCTGGGCTCCCCGCCGCATCAATTCTCGGCTACAGTAACCCTCTCCGCACCCTAGATCAAGAATTCGTTGGCCCAAAACCGGCTCACACATGCCTAGAACAATAGGTCTGGCAGTGAAATCTGAAAGCGAAATGGGTTCCCCTCGAATCCAGCGGGAAGCTGACTGATCGTATAAGTTCTGAGTGGAGGACGATGGTGCTGACATAGGTGTAGGAAAGTCTGGATCAATGTATCGAGCTAACAACTAGAATCTGGAGTGATGCGGTGAGTCAAAATACTACAGAACACTTAGCCCTATATTCTAGTTAGCTGGAAAATACTGGAGATAATACTGATTTCATGAGTATGACATTTTTCAGATCAAACTTGAATGGGTAGAACCCCAGATTCACTTTTTACTGATTTTTGAAGTTTCAACTTCCCTAGGTTAACCGATTGCAATGATTTAACTAACTCGTCTCAGTAGTTCTCCAAAACCTAAAGTGCTGAGTTATAAATTCTCAGTAATTTCTCGGAAATTGGATATAACTTGCTCTAAGTGAAGGTCACTGTTGAATCAGCAGGTTAATCTATCAATGTCTGCTGAATTAGCCAAATGTTTGCTGGATGAACCGAGAAACTGGGAGCCTAAATGTCATGAATCTAGGAACTTAGTAAGTCATGCAATGTTAAATATTTTCTAAAGTTTGGTCAACATAACATCCAATGTCATTGGAGATTGTATCTTTTTTAGGGTTAGATACGGATTTCTGTGGTTACACGTATGAAAATTCGTTAGAAATACAGTTTATTTTTTAATAGATATAACTTAGACCCGATAATAGCCCTTTGTTAATTTACCAATAATGGGTTGGTTAGCATTCTCAACTGCATACTTGAAGCTAGATGGAGGGGTTGAGGCAAGATCGTAGAGTAGCAGCTTTGTTTGCCTGCGAACTATTTTACTCGACTCAAATCCTGTATCAAGTCAGCGGTGTGATCTCATTTGAATGTCGCCAATCTAAAGAATTGGTTGAAATATTCTGCATAAGAATTATCTGGATCAAGGGCTGAAATTCATTGTTGTCATTTTTAACGATCGTTGGAGTGTTATGTCGCAAAGTGTAATGACTCAGGATTGGACTCAGAAAATTAGCCAAGAACAGGCAATGGTGTTTTCTGAGCTAGGCGATCGCTTATTCAACGAATTAGCGAGCCGGATGGCAACCCGTCATCAGTACCGTTTACTGTTTGAACATACGCTCCAGCCAGAACTATTCCAGCAAATTCGGATCGCTGCAGCTGGATACATCTCTGCCTGTTTGAATAGTCCAATCATTCTCTCTGAACAAGAAATGATTGAGCGGCTGCTCGAAGCGCGGGAGCAAAACTTACTACCCAACTACTTAGGGACAGGTCTACTAGTTCCTAAGAAAGAGCACATCCTAGCCTTCAACCTGCTTCAGAAAAGTGTGGCCGATGCTTTTTTCCAACTAGGTGCGAATGATCTGATTGACGCGGTTGATCTTCCAGTCAATCTTCGCATGGTCTATGGCAAAACCAGTGCTGAGGTCTTGAAGTTGCCATTTACCAGTATGAAACGTCATAGTGATGTCTGGAATGGGGTTCACCCGGATGCAACGGTGGTTGTTCTGCCCTTATTTGGTGACATTGACAATATCACGATCGAAGCGGGAGAAATGCCCCGAGACATGGAATTACCGGCCATGCGTCTCATGTCCGATTTCAATGATGGACGCGACATTCCCATGGTGGTCTCCTATGATGAAGCCAAAATGCAGCATGGCACCATGTATTTCAATGATGCACGTGGCTTGCATCAAACGGTGCGGCGAGTTTCCCATGGATTACGGATTTCGATCGACTTCCGGTTCCGTCGGAAATTTAATGAACCTTACCGATCGATGATTTTACCGGAGGCAATGAAGCGTCCTAGTACGGGGAATTTTGAGCAAGATATGTGTGTGCCCTACGAAGATTGGCTCAAGGTTGGTCGTGAGACGATGTTAATTTTTGATGAAACGATGGAAGAATCGAGATTACGTCGTCAGGTGGGGGATGTGCCGCTCTATATTCGGGATTATCGTCTCTTGTCCTTGAACAACGCCTAGTCAGCACAACAGTCATTGCAGCTGCATTCACTGTTGCATTAAATCTTGCATTAAATGTTGCAGATATCCCATTGCGGATGAACGCTAGCAGACCGGGATCCCCTATGGGGTAACGTTTTCTATTGCTTCATCCGCAATTTTCATCAATTTTCATAGTGGCCTTAGAGGTTTCTGCTGCTGCCTCATCCCTGTTACTTCCTGCTTGATTCGCCCTGCTTGATGACTCCCCTGCTTGATGCCTCAAAGTACAGGCTTTTTCTAGCAAATTTCCCTTGCCCTGCTCCTAACCGCCCTAGGAATTCTATGATGTAAACGTTGATCAATGGATAAATCAATGGATCGATTAACGAAGGGCTGGCGAGTTGGACAACGGGTGACGATCGCACTAGCAGTGTGGAGCGTTGCTTTACCCGCTTGGGCTGAGGTGGTGAAGCTGAATTTATTGCACTTCAATGATGTCTATGAAATTACACCTGTGCAAGGGGGCCAACGTGGTGGATTAGCACGCCTAGCGACCCTACGGCAACAATTGTTGCGAGAGAACCCGCGCACGTATACGATTTTGGCTGGAGATTTCCTGAGTCCCTCTGCGCTGGGAACTGCAAAGGTAGATGGCGATCGGTTGGCGGGTCGCCAGATGGTGGCTACCTTGAATGCGTTAGGACTTGACTATGCCACCTTTGGCAACCATGAATTCGATATTTCAGAGCAGCAATTTAATCAACGCTTACAAGAATCTAAATTTCAATGGTTTTCCAGTAATGTACTGGATAAAAAAGGTGCTGCGTTCCCCAATGTGCCAAAGTCTGTGGTCTTCAATTTGAAAGGGACACAAGGTACAATTGTCCGGGTGGGTTTAATGGGCTTAACAATTGCTTCCAATCCGGTGGATTATGTGCAGTATCAGGATGTTCTGGTCTCGGCACGTCAACAGGTCAAGGCGTTACGCGATCGTGTAGATGTGCTTGTGGCTGTAACCCATTTGAGTATTGATCAGGATCGCCAGTTGGCCGAAGCGGTGCCAGAACTCGATTTGATTTTGGGTGGCCATGAGCATGAAAATATTCAGCAGTGGCGGCTGACCCAGCGCCCAGCCCGATCGCCCCAATGTCCCCTGTCCAAAACGCCCATTTTTAAAGCAGATGCTAATGCGGTAACAGCCTATATCCATCGCTTAAGTTACGACACGACGACCCGCTGTTTGACGATCGCTTCAGAATTGCGGGATATTACTGCCGATCTACCGGACGATCGTCGGACAGCACAAGTCGTCCAGGAGTGGGTTAACAAGGGGTTTGCGGGGTTTCGCACCGATGGGTTTGAACCGCAACAGGTGATTGCCACGATCCGAATGGCCCTAGATGGGCGAGAAAGTGTGGTTCGTAACCAAGCCACGCCCTTAACCGATCTGATTGCTCAATCGATGCTGCGATCGCGACAGGGCACGGAATTAGCCATTTTCAACAGTGGTGGCATTCGCATTGATGATGTCATTCCAGCGGGGCCGATTACCCAGTACGATGTGATTCGGATTTTACCCTTTGGGGGCAAAGTGCTGACGGTCAACCTACGCGGTGATATTTTGCAGAAAGTGCTAGAAATTGGCCAAACCAATCGCGGCAATGGTGGGTATTTGCAAACAGCAAATGTGCAGCGGGATGCCACAAAGCCAGTCTGGTTAATTCAGGGCAAACCGTTGGAACCTCAACGGGTTTACCGCGTTGCGATCAATGACTTTTTAGTCAGTGGTCGAGAACAGAACTTAGGGTTTCTGAAGCTGGGAGAACCTGGGATTCAACTCGTGACAAGTGGTGAAGATGTTCGCTTTGCGTTGATTCAAGCGTTGAAGTTATTATCTCCCTAAAAATTTCTATTTTGATTGTGAATGTTGTGGAGTTCCCATGAGTCGTTTTATTGCTATTAGATATTTTTCGATCTGTAACGATCGTGGGATCTCCCTAACCACAGTCCAATAAATTCGCTACTATATAAGTGGGCTAGGTAGTCAGCCCTCCCCTCCAAAAAGCAGCCAGTCTCTGAACTATAGCGCGGATAGATAAGAGAAGCTGAACGGAAGTCCCGAAGGACACAACAACGGAGGACAGTTGCTACTCAACCCATAGTCCGGTTGGTTAAGGAGGCAACCTTGCAGCAGACTGAAAATGAGACCTAAAGCGGGAGTCAGTTATCTAAGCTGTCTCCCGCTTTGTTATGGGTAATTCTGTATGGGGAACTGTTGTTGGGGATCTCTGGGCCTGTCTTGCTCGATCGTTACTTGGCCATGTCTGCCTGAACAAGGACTCCATGTTTAACACTATCTGTTGGATGGAGAATCACTGTATCCCCCAGTTGTAGCCCCTGCTTGACCTCGGCCATCAGGTGGTTGCGTTGCCCAATTTGAACGGGTTGCTGTTGGGCTTTACCGCCGTCAACCTTAAACAGACACCAATCTGCCAGATTTTTCTGACAGCGAAAGAGGGCACTTAAGGGCACTTGTAGCCGATCGCGGCCTTCCCAAATCACAATTTTGACATCAACTCGATAGCCATCTCCCAGGGTTTTGGGTGGGTTGCTGAATTGACCAATCACATTGACCCGTTGTTCTTCGATTCCCAAGGCGGATACTTTGGTAAAGGCCATGGGCTCCACTTGTTGCACGGAGGCTCGAATCGGTGGCTGATTTCCCTGGGTGACTAAAATGACATGACCGGGCTTGACCTTTTCGGCATCACTCGATAGGGTATCAATCACTAACTCCAGCTTGCTAATGTCCCCCAGAGACACAATGGGAGTGCCTTCTGCGACAAACTGTGCGCTCTTGCGATCGATCGATAAAACTTGGCCCGTAATCGGCGATCGAACGATGGTTTGGGCTGCATCCTCTTGCAGTCGATAGAGCTCTGCCTCCGCACTGGCAATTTTGGCATCATAGACTTGCAGTAAATAGTCAGGGTCGCTTTGCTCTTGCTGCAAGATTCCCAAGGCCGCTTGGGTCATTTTGATCTCCGAACTTGCCGCTGCAACGGCTAATTGGGCCGCTTCTAATTCTCTCTGCTGCGTAATCATGGCTAATTGAGAAGATTCCAGCGATTTCTGAGGAATTGCGCCTATGGCGGCTAGCGCTCGATCGCGTTGCCAATCGCGGGTCATCTGATCGAGTTGGGCTTGGGCCTGATTAACTCGGGCTTGCGCTTGCTGCTGCTTGGCTTGGGCGGCTTGAATTTGGGCTTGGGCTTGGGCGATCGCGGCGGCTTTGGGGCGTTGCGTTTTTACGCCATCCCGTTGGGCCTTCCACTCCTGCAATTGGCTTTGGATCTGCTGTACCGAGGTTGCTAACGAAAGGGGATCAAGTTTGGCAATGACGGCCCCGGCTGCCACCCGATCGCCCACGTCCAAGGCCACTCTTTGCAATCTACCGCTGACAGGGGCGGCGACAACAAAGCGATCGTGAATTCGCGTTTTACCCTCCGCATTCACCGTGACCTGTAAATCGCCGCGCTGAACAGTGGCCACCTGCACAACCACAGGCACCGGTTTGAGGGCATTGGCGATGATACCTACCCCGATCGTACCGACTGTCCCCCAGAGCAGCCCTTTGAGCCAATGTTTAGGCGGTGGCCAAGGCCAAGGGGGAGGCTGGTGCTTGGGGGCCTTGCCCAAGGGCTGGGCGGCGGGTGGCGTGGCTTGTTGATCTGGGAGGGGCGGCTGGGGTTTGGGTAAACGGATCATAGCTGGCAGTCTCCCTAGAGTGAAAGCGATGAATCAGGCGATCGGCGGTTGTGACCTTGCTTTACTAGATACCGAAAAAACTTGAGGGAAATGTGAAGGGGCGTGCCTGGTGGCCTCTGGTGGTGGCTTCACAAGATGCTCAAGATTTCTCTGTAGGGTAAGGGCAGCGCACGGTTAGCACGGTTGGATCAGATGGGTAGGGTGGTATGAAGAGCCTCGATCGAAAACTCATGCGCGATCTTTGGCGATTGCGGGGACAGGTGATTGCGATCGCGCTGATTGTCGCCTGCGGTTTGGCCAGTTTTGTGGCGATGACGGGCACCTATGAGGCATTACAACTCACACAAGCCAATTATTACGAACAATATCGGCTAGCCGATGTGTTTGCGTCGGTTAAACGCGCACCAGAGTCTTTGGTCTCAACCATTGCAGCCATTCCAGGCGTGGCCCAGGTGCAAACTCGCGTCGTGGCGGAGGTGAATCTGGATTTGCCCGATCGACGGGAACCCAGTTCCGCCCGCTTGATTTCAATTCCCGCTGAACAGCAACCGATTTTGAATGATTTATATTTACGGCAAGGGCGGTATATCGATCCCAGTCATCGCGATGAGGTGATTATCAGTGAAGCCTTTGCCCTCGCCAATCATCTCTCCTTGGGGGATGATTTAGGTGCTGTGATCAATGGGCGTTGGCAGACCTTACAGATTGTCGGCTTGGCGCTGTCGCCAGAATATATCTATGAGATTAAACCAGGTGCTGTATTTTCCGATAATCGCTATTTTGGCGTGATGTGGATGGAGCGCGACGCGATCGCCCAAGCCTTTGATATGAAGGGTGCATTTAACGACGTGGCAGTGAGTCTACTGCCCCAGGCGGTTCTAGAAGATGTGATGTTTCAATTAGATCAGGTGTTGGCGCAGTATGGCGGGATTACGGCGATCGCCCGCAAGGATCAGCTTTCCAATCGCTTTATTACTGAAGAAATCCGCCAGCTTTGGACCCATGCAGTCACGTTACCGACCATTTTCTTGGGGATTGGCGCTTTTTTGTTGCATATGGTGTTGACGCGACTCATCAGCACCCAACGGGAACAAATTGCCATTCTCAAGGCCTTTGGCTATAGCCATGGGGCGATCGGGTGGCATTTTCTCAAATTTGTTTTGGTGATTGTGGCGCTGGGAGTGGCGCTGGGAACGGGAGTCGGCATCTGGCTGGGCGGGGGGTTAATTAAACTCTATACCGAGTTCTATCGCTTTCCCGAACTCCAGTATCAATTGAGTCCACTACGACAGGTGCAAGGTGCATTAATTAGCGCTGGGGCAGCCACGATCGGCGCTTTAAGTGCTGTCCGCCATGTATTTGCCATGGCTCCGGCGGAAGCAATGCGCCCAGAACCCCCAGCCCAGTTCCATCGCACCTTGATGGAGCGATTGGGGCTACAGCGCTATTTATCGCCCGTTTGGCAAATTATTATTCGGAACCTGGAGCGTAAACCGATCCAATCCAGTTTATCTACGTTAGGTATTGCCGCAGCGATTATGCTACTGGTGGTCGGGCGATTTTCCATGGATGCGGTGAACTATATGATGGACGTACAGTTTGGCCTAATCCAACGCGATGATATAACCGTTATGTTTAACCAACTCCGTCCCACCAGTGTGGCCTATGATTTATTGCATTTGCCAGGAGTTTTGCAAACGGAAGGCTTTCGCAATGTGCCCGTCAAGCTCCGCGCCAACCACCGCAGTTATCAATTGGCCCTGACCGGATTAACCCCAGAAACAGAATTGCGGCAACTGGTCGATCGGCAATTAAAGACCGTCGCACTCCCCCTCGATGGCCTACTCCTGACCCAGGAATTAAGCAAAATCTTGGCCGTTCAACCGGGGGATATGGTAGTGGCCGAAATGCTGGAGGGGAATCGTGCCATTCGGACGGTGCCGATCGTGGGACTGGTGGATGAAATGTTAGGGTTATCTGCCTATATGGATTTGGGGGCACTGAATCGGTTGATGCAGGAGGGAAACGTGATTTCAGGGGCGATGCTCGCTGTGGATGCAGGCCAACTCGATCCGCTCTATCAAGCCCTCAAGCGAACCCCCATGATCGCCAGCGTGAATTTGCGACAAGCGACCTTGCAACGCTTTCAAGAAACGATCGCACAAAACCAAGCCATCATGAATACAATTCAAATTACGTTTTCCTGCATTATTGCTGCGGGGGTGATTTATAACACGGCTCGCATTGCGCTTTCTGAACGAAGTCGGGAACTAGCCACACTGCGCATTATCGGCTTTTCCCGTGCCCAAATTGCAGTGATTTTGCTGGGTGAGCAGGCGATGTTAACCTTACTGGCTATTCCGATCGGCTGTGGATTGGGCTATGGACTAGCTGGATTATTGAGTCTATCCCTGAGTAATGATTTATACCGTTTCCCATTAATTATTCAGCCTGCCAGTTATGTCTTTGCGCTGACGGTAGTGGCGATCGCAGCCATGTTCTCTGGTTGGATGGTATGGCGAAATTTGGAGCATTTAGATTTGATAGCGGTTTTGAAGACTCGGGAATAAGTTGATCGCAATCCCCGAAGCCATATGCATAGCTACTTGTTGCTAGGTTGCCTAAAGTTTACAACTATAAATCCATATAAAGTTTACAACTATAAATCCATATCATAAGCTAGTATAGGATTACAATAATCAATACAGCAATCTCAATCTTTTCAAGCAGTTTTGCGAGCAGTCTTGAGTAACGATAGAAATCAACAAGACTAACTATTGAGTTTTTCTTGAGATCAGCCCTTCAATACATCGAGGAATATAAAAATGGATGCCCAAGAGATTATGCGACGTTACGCCGCAGGTCATCGAGATTTTAGTCAGGTAAAACTCATTCAGATTTGTCTAGTCAAGGCAAAGTTAGTTGGTGCAAAGCTGACGGGAGCCGATTTGATTGGTGCAAATTTACAGGGGGCTGAGTTGACTGACGCGCATTTAGCACAAGCTCGGCTGAATCAGGCTAATTTAAGTGATTCAACAATGGTTGAAGCTTGTTTAGAACATGCAGATTTGAGCGGCGCAGATCTCAGTGGAGCAGATTTACGTTATGCCGACTTACATGGAGCCAATTTGAGTGATGCTAAACTCGGGGGAACGGAACTCAATCAGGCCAATCTAGATGACGCAAATCTGCAAGGTGCGGATTTGCGCGGTGCAGATTTACGCGGTGCATCCTTACGGCAGGCAGACTTGCGAGGGGCAAATCTCACAGGCGTCTATCTAGAGGATGCTGATCTAACGGGTGCTAATCTTGATGGAACGATTTCTATGATGAGTTCTTAGAGGGAAGCGTGGGAGCTTGCGTATTGAGCAGGCGATCCCAAAAGGTAAAATATAATCCATAATTCACTGTATATTGGCGATGATGACAGGAGTGGTGGGCTGGACCAATCATATACATTTCCAACCAATGGTGTGGAAAAGCAGGAGACAGTTGATCGATCTCTAAGTGATTAATAACCGCCCAAATTGTCATGGTTATCGAGATCGCAATCAACGTGATGAAATGGAGAGGTATCACAAAGATAATCACAACTAGAAATAGGGCATGAACTATAGCTTCTAGGGGATCAAAGGCAAAGGAAGTCCAAGGTGTAGGATAACGTGATCGATGATGTCCTTGGTGCATCCAGCGAAAGAGCGCTGGATGATGAAATAAACGATGGGTAAAGTAAAAATAGGTATCCTGAAGGAGTAAGACAAGAAGGTAACTAAAGGGAATATACCAAAGGTCATACTGTTGTAGTAGATAATATAAACGTGTAAGTCCTAATGTATAGGCTGACATCATTAATGCAGCCGCGATCGCAAATATTCCCGTAGATAAAACTGATAGTTTAATATCATGCCAAATTAAGTGCCAAGCGCGCCTCCGGAAAGCGCGATCCGATGTTGAGGCGATCGGCCCTTCACGGATATAAAAAAAGCAAAATACTCCACCAGCCACTAGAAAATACCGTAACAAGATAATTCCTAAGAAGGCTATACTATACAACCCAAATGAACTGACTATTATTTCCATTATGTACTTCATCTATAAGCCATACTATTTTAGTATCGCGTGTTTGTTGCTTTATGTGTTGTCTTTGTTGCTAAAAATTGATATTCACAATAATTCCTCATCCTGCCTACCATGTTAATTGATTGGGAGAGAGTTTATGACGATTACACTGGATCTGCGCAACTTCACCGCTGCGCAGGGTGATGACTCGATCGGCCATGGCGGCAATCCCAGCGTTATGGGTAATCACTGCCGTCGTGGTTCCCAGGTCTTGATTGACCTGCGCTAGGGCTTCTAAGACCAATTGCCCTGTACGGAAATCCAAGGCTCCCGTGGGTTCATCACATAGGAGTACTTCAGGCCGTTTAGCGATCGCTCTGGCAATGGCGACGCGCTGCTGTTCCCCTCCGGACATTTGGGAAGGAAAATGATCCAACCGATCGGCCAATCCCACCATGGCTAGGGCTTCCGCTGGCTTCATCGGATGCCGCACTAATTCCGTCACCAAAGCCACATTTTCACGGGCCGTTAAGCTGGGGATCAGATTATAAAACTGGAAAATAAAGCCCACACAATCGCGCCGGAATTTGGTCAGTTCCCGATCGTTAGCATGGGTCAACTCCCAATTGTGAAACCAGACCGATCCAGTTGAAGGAATGTCTAACCCTCCTAAAATATTTAACAAGGTCGATTTGCCGCTTCCCGATGGCCCCAGCAAGACGACAAACTCTCCTGCATAGAGATCTAAATCGACGGATTGGAGGGCTTGGACTTCCACTTCGCCCATCCGATAGGTTTTGCTCAACTGCTCAATGTGAAAAATCACCTCACCGATCGCTTCCGGTTCAGACGGGGGATAATAACCATGAGAAGCCCGCGAACAATCCAGGGGGGGCTGCGCTTGCATAAATTAGCCTCCAGCAATGCTGGGAGATGGATTCCTAATTTATACGTGAACATCTTGAGTGCTTTGTGAGGATGACAGCCCTGCCATGGCTGGCTCTAGCTAGCTCCCACTTGTAGCGAGTTCAAACTAGAGGTCAATCAAGACTGTGGGCTACAGAATAGGGGCTAATAGCCGAGAAATGCGGGCTGCTAACTTGAATCCCCACGATCGATGATCGTAGGTGGTTAATTTAACAGGAGCCGCCCGTTGGAAATCCTGTACTAACATGCTTTCAATGTGCTGAATGCTGTGCGGCGTGGCCATCATCACTGTCATTTCAAAATTGAGAAAAAACGATCGATTGTCCAAATTAACGCTACCAACCCCCCCTAAGCGATCGTCGATTAAAATGACCTTCTGGTGCATGAAACCCGCTTGATAGCGATAGAGCTTGACCCCCGCCGATTGCATTTCGTTGTAGTAGGAAAAGGCACAGAGGTAGACGAGCAAATGATCGGGCCGATCGGGCAGCAAAATGCGCACATCCACCCCCCGCAAGGCTGCTAACTTGAGCGCAGTCAGGGTTGCCCCATCGGGGACAAAATACGGGCTAGCAATCCAAAGACGGGTTTGGGCTTGATTGATGATATTAACGAAAAATAGCAGACAGGCCGGTAGGCGATCGGCAGGCCCGGTGGGAAAAATTAGCACGGATTCTGGCGTTGCTAGGGCTTCTAGTGCTGTTGTCGTGGGGGCTGGGGTAATCCGCCAGGAAACGCTGGGAATCTTGCGCGTGGCCCAGTACCAATCCCCCAGAAAAACACATTGCACACATTGCACCGCAGGGCCTTGTAGTCGGAGGGCCGTATCGCGCCAGGGAGAGAGGGGCGGATGTTTGCCGAGATATTCATCCCCAATGTTTAACCCTCCCACGATCGCGACTCTGCCATCCGCCACTAGAATTTTGCGATGGTTGCGGAAATTGATTTGGAAGCGATTGCCCCGGCCTCGTGTGCTTTTAAACACGCCGATCGTAATCCCCGATCTCTGCAATGATTGCACATAGCGTTTGGATAGACCATGGGAACCGATGCCATCGTACAGGATGTAAATGCGGACACCGGCTTGCGCTTTAGCGATTAAGGTTTCGCGGAACTGATTGCCAATGCCATCATCTTGTAGGATATACATTTGCAATAAAATATAGTCCTGGGCCTCCGCGATCGCCTGCAACATCGCTTCATAGGTCTGTATGCCGTCAATTAACAGTTCCGTTTGGTTATCCGTTGTAAAAGGCAGAGGGCAAAGGGTTTCGGCAAGGTGCTGGACGGGTTCTAGTGCCGGATCAAGGGCTATCCGGTATTGGATAAGGGGTTGGAAAGCCGCTTCAATATGTTGACGATGGTCTGAGTAGGCACTGTATAAAAGTTCCGCATAGCCGTGGAAGCGACGACGACCAAAAATCCAATAGAGGGGAATGGCTGCCCAGGGGAGCAAAATTAGCGAAAGGCTCCAAGCGATCGCACCTCGGGACGATCGAACTGACATCACCGCATGGGCTGCATAAAATACGCCCAGAGTTTGCACAGTCCCCAGAAGTAAGCTAAAAACTAAAACAGCTTGAGCAGAGGACAGAAACGGCAGAGACTGTAATAGGTGTAGCAAGAGAGTCTCTAGCACGTTAGCTCTAGCAATAGGGGTTTATGGTCAGAGGACGTGATACTGCCAATGACCTTAGCTGTGGTGGTGGTTTGGTGAAAGCCACGATAAAACACGTAGTCTAAGGGGGGAGATAAAAGAAAACGCTTAATTTGCCCAGTATCCCAGCTCGGGAAAACTGCTTGGGTCAGGCCCAAGCGTTGGGTCATACGCTGTAGACAATGCCAGCGCGATCGCGACCAGGTGTTGAAATCGCCGGAAAAGACGATCAGGCCATCATGGTCAGCCATCCGCTGTTCTAGGGTGTCCAGCTGCGCCTGAAATTTTTTCAGTTCGACGAAATTAATGAGATGGGCATTGACGGTCAGTAAGCGATCGGGGCGAGAATGGGTCGGTTGATCCCCGCTAGGTGCGATCGCGTATTCTGTACACAAGGCAACTTTTGGCGTTTTCGCGATCGGTTCATGGTGATCGGTCAGAATGGACTGCCGTCGGGTGCACTGGACGACCCCTGCCGTCAGGACGCCCGAGTAGGTTTGGTGATAGGTATCGAGAAAATTGGGGGCAAAGCTCCAGGCTAACTCCGTTAAGGCGGGTAGATGGCGGCGTTGGGCGCAAAGGCGAACCTCCTGTAAAAACACCAAATGGGGGCGGTGGGTGCGCAACAGGGTCGTAAAGTCGCGATACCAAGCGAGGTCGTGGTTGTTTTTGGCAATATTCCAATTGAGGATCCGTAGGGAAGATCCCACGAGGGCTGGCGGTTCCACCCAGGACACCTCGTCCAGAGAAGCAGTGTTAGAAGCAGTGTCCGTAGAAGCAGTGTCCATAGAAGTGCTGACACTGGCCGCAGAAGGATTAGACTGCAATTTCCTAGACCGAGGCTGTAACAGCGCAGGTTGATCGATAATGGCAGTGGATTGCCGACAAAACCGTTGGGACGGCAGCCAGGTCGGGACATTGAAGAGTTGGGTTAAAGGCATTCGCAAAGAACTTGATCCCCTAAAACAACGATAGATGAGGGTGCGGGTATCCCCGGAATCGGCAGTGCGTGCGGACGTGAGAGGCGAGATTGACGCAATGGGGAAACCTTCCATTGGCCGAGAGCGTAATGAGGCTCCAGTACTGCTAGGTTAACACTTGAGAAAATTTGTGATTTTGAAGAAAAATCTGGTGGCCTGTGCTGCGATCTCGGGGATGGGAATGATTTAGCCATCAGACCGTTTGGGAGAACTGTGTAAGATAGGGACTGTGTGTTCGGTGTGCCATTCGACGAGGTATTTCGCCAAACCGGTATTCCCTCACCCTGACTTGGTATGGTTTTTTCTTCTCCTTTGCCTTCTTCCCCGGCTCTCCAGCAAATCGTAGATCCCGATCCCCTGCGGCTCAGCCCGTCCACGACGGTGCCTGACGCGATCGCGCTAATGCTGCAAAGCCAAGCCACTCGCTGTGAAGTTGAGGACGAGATCGACTCTCAGGCAAGCGATTCAGGGACAACCCCAGTGGCGCGATCGCAGGGCTGTGCTTTGGTCGTAAAGGACGATCGTCTGGTGGGCGTGTTTACGGAGCAGGACGTGGTCAAACTGCTGGCCTCTGAACGGGCGATCGCGCAGTTGACCCTAGCGGATGTGGTGGCTCCAGATTGCATTACCTTGCCCCAAGCCACGTTGACCGATACGTTTGGGGTGCTGAATTATATGCGGGAGCACCGGGTGCGGTACTTGCCGATCGTCGATGGGGGGGGCGTTCCGGTGGGGCTGGTGACCCTGGACAACGTGCGCCAATCCCTGCGTCCGGAAAATATGCTGCGGGTGCGTCAGGTGTCGGAAATCATGACGCAATCGGTCATCTATGCGCTGCCCGACGCCTCCCTGCTGCAAGTGGCACAACAAATGGCGCGCCATGGCATTAGTTGCATTGTGATTGCAACGGAAGAAGAGCTTGCCCGTGATTCAGCCCGTGATTCAGCTCCCAGCCAAAACGCAGGTGGGGGTCTCCGCCCTGTAGGGATTTTGACTGAGCGGGATATGGTGCAGTTCCATCGACTCGAACTGGATTTCGCCACAACTCCGGCTAGGGCGGTCATGAGTACGCCCGTGGTCTGCTTGCGGCCTGAGGACTCCCTGTGGCAGGTGCAGCAGGCCATGCAGGGTCGGCGGGTGCGGCGGGTGGTGGTGAAGGACGATCGGGGGGCGTTGGTTGGCTTGGTGACCCAGAGTAGTCTGCTGGCGATGTTTAATGCGGCGGAAATGGGGGTGATGATTCATGTCTTGCAGCAGGAAGTTGATCTAAAAACCCAACAGTTGCAACAAACGAACCAGCAGCTAGAGGTGGAAGTGGCCCAGCGGCGCGCAACGGAAGCGGTGTTACTACAAATGCAGTCAGATTTAGAACAACGGGTGGCCGAACGTACCGCAGCTTTAACGGAAATGAACCTGCGATTGCAGCAGGAAATGATCGATCGACAGCAAGCAGAACAAAAAATTCGAGAACAGGCTGCGCTGTTGGATATTGCCAATGATGCCATTTTTGTCCGGGACTTAGAGGCCAAAATTCTCTACTGGAATAAGGGTGCGGAGCGGATGTATGGCTGGTCGCAGGCAGAAGCGATCGGGCAAAATGTCAATCATTTGTTATATCGCGATCCGATGCCGTTGCAAAATGCTCTGGACATCACGCTGCAACAGGGGGCGTGGCAAGGGGATCTGCATAAGTGTAATAAATTAGGCGAAGATTTAGTGGTGGAAAGTCGGTGGACATTGGTGCGCACCGAAGCGGGAGCCCCTCGGTTTATCTTAACGGTGGATACGGATATTACTGAGCGTAAGTTGTTGGAAGCGCAGTTTTTGCGGGCTCAACGGTTGGAAAGTTTGGGAACGCTGGCCAGCGGGATTGCCCATGATTTGAATAATATTCTGACGCCGGTGTTGGCGGTGAGTCAGTTGTTGCCCTTACGGTTGCCGAATCTGGATGAACCTAGCCAGCGATTGCTGACGATTTTGCGGGAGAGTGCCCAGCGCGGCAGTGACCTGGTGGCGCAAATTCTCTCCTTTGCGCGGGGTGGGGAAAGTCAACGATCGCGCCTGCAAATAGCAACCGTCCTGAATGAAGTGGCTCGTATTGCGAAGCAGACGTTTCCGAAGTCGATCGAAATCCGCTTGACAGGGGCCAAGGCGGATCTGTGGGCTGTGTTGGCGGACAGTACTCAGTTGCATCAGGTGCTGATGAATTTAATCGTCAACGCTCGGGATGCCATGCCGGAAGGTGGAATCTTAACCCTCAGTGCAGAAAATGTGATTGTGGATGAAAGTTACGCGCGAATGCATTTCGATGCTGCTGTGGGTTCCTACATTGCGATTACCGTGATGGATACGGGGTTGGGCATTGCACCGGAACTGCTCGATCGCATTTTTGAACCCTTTTTCACCACCAAAGAAATGGGTAAAGGGACAGGGCTGGGTCTATCTACCGCGATCGGCATTATTAAAGGCCATGGTGGATTTGTGAACGTCTATAGTGATGTAGGGCATGGCACGCGCTTTACGGTTTATTTACCTGCGGCCACCGATGGCAGTGAGACGGTTACCATCCCGGATTTACAGCCTTTAATGGGGAATGGCGAATGGATTTTGGTGGCTGATGATGAAGCGGCAATTCGAGAAATTACGAAGGCATCCTTGGAGGCGTATAACTATCGCGTCATGCTTGCCAATGATGGTGTGGATGCGATCGCGCTGTATGCAGAAAATAAGGCTGAGGTGTTTGCGGTTTTATTAGATATTATGATGCCGCTACTAGATGCGCCAACGGTGATCAGAACACTGGTGAAAATGAATCCCAATGTGCAAATTATTACGATGAGTGGACTCGCAGCCAACGAAGCGATCGCCCATGCTCGGACTGCCAATGTGCGATCGTTCCTGGCAAAACCTTTTACGGCCCATGATTTGCTGAGTGCGTTGCATCAATTGCGCTAATCTGTTCTGGAGAGTATTGCTTCACAGGGCTACGGTTGCGATTCTCTTTACCGCAGAGAAATGATTGACCTTTTATAATAGCGAAGGAGCCCCTAGGAAGTAAGGTGGATTCCCATGGTGATTTGGAGCAAACGATTAGCGAATGGGCTAGCCAAGGGGCTAATCAGTGCCAGTTTTGGTCTCTTGATGACGAGTTGTAGGGGGCTGCCTGGGGAGCAGGCGCGATCGCTACCCGACCCCAGCCTCAATCCTAGATCCAATGCGCCGACCAGCGTAACCCAAAACATTCGGCAAACCACGATCGTAGAAGGGCTAGAACGGCCTTGGAGTCTGGCTTGGCTACCGGATGGCGGGATGCTGATTACGGAAAAAGCGGGACGACTGCGCTTGGTGAAAAACGGCCAACTGGACCCGACCCCGATCGCCGGGGTACCAGAAGTCTTAACGGTAGGCCAAGCGGGACTGTTGGATATTTCGCTCCATCCACAGTTTGCGCAGAATCGTTGGGTGTACCTAACCTATTCCCATGGGACGCCGGAGGCCAATCGCACTCGCTTAGCCAGAGCAACTTTTGATGGCAAAGCTTTACGGGATTTGCGCGTTATTTTTGAAGTCTCGCAGACGAAATCCGAGGGGCAGCATTTTGGCTCCCGTTTGGTCTGGCTGCCGGATAATACCTTTCTGCTCGCGATCGGGGATGGGGGGAATCCCCCGGTTTCCCTGAATGGCGCGTTGATCCGTGAACAAGCCCAAAATTTGCAAAGTCGATTAGGCAAAATTGTGCGTCTGAAGGAGGATGGTTCTCCCGCACCGGATAATCCCTTTGTTGGACAAAAGACGGTTGATCCTGCAATCTGGAGCTACGGGCACCGCAATATTCAAGGGTTAGCGATCGATGCCAAGACCGGCCAAGTGTGGGCGACGGAGCATGGAGCGCGCGGCGGCGATGAACTGAACCGGATTGAGTCAGGACAGAATTATGGTTGGCCCCGAGTCACCTACAGTCGTGAATATGCTGGGGGAGAAATTTCGCAGGTGCGATCGCAACCGGGTATGGTTGATCCGAAATTAGTGTGGACTCCAGCGATCGCACCGTCTGGACTGACGGTCTATCGCGGCGATCGTGTTCCCGCTTGGCAGGGGCATTTGTTTGCTGGAGGTTTAGTATCCCAGGATATTCGACAGATTCAATTGGATGATCAGGGTGCGGTGGTGAACCAACAACAGATTCCCATTAGTCAGCGGGTGCGGGATGTGCGCCAAGGGCCGGATGGATGGCTCTATGTTCTAACGGATGCAGCCAATGGGCGATTAATTCGGCTGGAACCGATCGCGAATTAGATGCTGGATTGGGTTGCAGTTAGCGATCCAGTTGCAAGCCAATCTCAAAGGTGGCAGTGTATCCTTGTCCGGCGGGGTTGAGGGTCAATAACAGTTGCTCGCCCCCCTCTTGGTAAATGCCGTCGTCTGCATTGCGGGTCGATCGTTGGCCCTTGCTGCGGTAGGGCGATTGGCTGTGGACACGATCGGTCACCGCATCATTAAAATAGAGTTGGGAGGTAAATTCATAATTTTGACCGGAACGCTCAGTCAAACGAATTTTGAAATGGATATGGACCGTTCTACCGGGATACCAGCCGGGATAGATCGTGATAAATTGTGCCACACCCTCATCGTTGGTCAGTTGATAACCCCGGAGGAAGTTTTGACCGATCGTAGTAAAACTTCGATCCTGCACATCAGAATATACACCAGCGGCATCACAATGCCAAATATCGACCATCGCTCCCGCAATCGGTTGGCAGCGATCGGAGGTGATTTGAGAAACTCTAAACTGCAACGCTAAAGGAATTCCTGAACGAATGGTTTGATCACTCGTATTGCTGCGAATATCCGATCGCTTGAGTTTTTCATCAACAAAGTAGGGGCCTTCGGTCTGGGTGGGGCGTGCGATACAGCCCGGTAATCCCCGAGTGAAATTACTAGCAGCTAGGGAAGAGGCTTTGGGTTGGGAAGGGCGAGACTCGGCACGCTTGCTAACACAACCCATGAGGAACATCGCACTGGCTGCTCGTCCGATCGCGAGGGCTTGGCGACGGTTGAATCGTTTTTTAACAATCCAGTGGTTTTGTTGCATGTTCGATCGTCTAATTATTGAGATTACGGATACTTGTGTAACTGGCTAAGGGGCATCCAGGGATAGCACAGGATGAATTCCCAATTAATTTTAGAAGAACTGAGGGGAACAACGACTGGCGATGGGGATTGAGGGCTCAGTGCTCAGCGCTGGATTGAGTGTGGTGTGCTGGGGGATGATGGAAAGTTGAGGCGATCGTGGGATCCCGAGATGACAAGGGGATGGTCGTTTTACCAATCCCCAAAGTTTGTCAGTCAAACAACGGGCACCCTGATGAACTGCCCCTGGTTAGGAGGATTGACCAGGCGCAGGAGGCAGTCCCTGGTTGGGGCCTTGGCCTTCGGGGGGACGGGGCGGAATCCCTAATGCATCAATTAACTGCTGTTCCGTAACGCCTAATTTAGCGGCGGCGGCCTTCAGGTTAGGGCGAGGGGGACGTTGTCCGGATTGGCCGTTGGGCGGTTCGCTGGGGGGATTGGCGGGAATGCCGAGGGCTGCTTTCAGTTGCGCTTCCGTGACGCCTAATTTGGCGGCGGCGGCCTTCAGGTCGGGCTTGGGTGGGTGGGGCGGCAATCCCAGGGCGTTGACGAGCTTCTGTTCCGAAATCCCCAATTTGGCAGCGGCACCCTTGATATCCAGTTTCGGGGGACGTTTTTGGCCTTGTCCATTCTGTGCCATAGGCCCATTCTGGCCGTTGAGTTGACCGTTTGTTTGACCATTCGGTTGACCATTCGGTTGACCATTCGGTTGACCGTTTGCGCCAGGAGGATTAGCCGGAACGCCGAGGGCTGCTTTCAATTGCGCTTCGGTAATGCCCAGCTTGGCGGCGGCGGCGGCAAAGTCAATGCGGGGGGGCTGTCGCCGTTGGCCGTTGGCGGGATTGCCGGGTTGGCCAGAATTTTGATTTTGGGCGATCGCGTTGCCGTTGGCGGAATGACCGTTAGCAGGCCGAGCCAAACTGCTGGAGGCCAAACTCACACAGCCCACGGCCCCTAACAGCACAGGAATCACTACCAAAGCTAAACGTTGAGGTTGACGCATATCCAATGTCCTACAAGATTGAGAAAGTTCAGTAAAAGGGCGTGGGAACTGCAAGGATTGGCCTCGCTTCCGTTGCTCTACTCTGATTAAGCCCCATCAAAATAACAATTCCTACGGGCTGTAAATTACAGTTTTGTAATTTTTCAACCTGGGAAACTGCGTACAATGGAAACTAACTATTTTTCATTTGTTAAAACTGCTCGATCGCCCAACCACCGTGAATATTCTTTTTATCGAAGACGAAGCGAGAATTGCTGATTTTGTGCAGGCGGGCCTGAAGGAACAGGGCTTTGTGGTGGACTATTGCGATAACGGCGATGATGGAAATTTCCGAGCATTAGAAAATGAATACGATGTAATTTTGCTGGATATCATGGTGCCGGGAAAGGATGGATTAGCGGTTCTGAAAACTCTGCGGCGGGCGGGGCGCAACGTTCCAGTGATTTTGTTAACGGCTCGCAATGAGTTGGACGATCGCTTGGAAGGGTTGAATTTGGGCGCAGATGATTACCTTGCGAAACCGTTTTTTGTTGAGGAGTTAGTGGCCCGCATCCATGCCGTTGTACGCCGTAGTCATGGCGATCGCCAAAATCTCCTGTCCGTGGGGCCGCTCAAGCTCGATCGCATCACCCGCGAAGTCACTTGCAACCAACACATGGTGGAACTGACCAGCCGCGAGTTTAATTTGTTGGAATATCTCATGCGATCGCCGGGACGGGTCCTGACGCGAACCCAGATTTTAGAACATGTGTGGGGATACGACTTCAATCCCAATACCAATGTTGTCGATGTTTGCATTCAACGTATTCGTAAAAAACTTGATCCGATCGGGGGGACAGGCTGGCTAGAAAGTGTACGGGGCGTGGGCTATCGGTTTCGGCAACCCGACGGACTATCCTCAGGCCAATCCTCAGGCCAATCCCACGGCTCGCTATGAAAATGCATTCCTTTCAACTGCGTCTGACGTTGTTTTCAACGTTGTTGGCGGGGCTAACGTTGGTGGGGTTTGCGGGATTATCCTGGAAGCTCATTTACGACGCAAAAGTGAGTCGTTTAGATAGCAGTTTAGCCAATGCCCTGAAACGAGCCGGAATGCCGCGATCGGAAGACCGTTGGCAAAGCGTAGAAGCCTTTCTCCATCGGGAATTGGGCGTGAGTACCAATACCCAAGTTGGCTTGTTGGTGCGGGATGGTGCGGGAACGGTGATACATCAATCTCCGGATTGGGTACCGCAGCTAGGGCAATTCACTGCCTTTCCGCCTCGGCCTGCGCCTAACCGCAATAACGCCAATCTGCCTCGGTTGCCGTTGTCTCCACCCAATGGGAATGGGTTGCCTCCGAGTAATGCTCGGTCTAATTTGCGCCCAGATATACGCCCGGATGTGCGTCCAGATGCGCGCCTAGATACGCGCCCGGATTTTCGGCCCGATCGTCCGCCCCCAGAACCACCTCCGATCGCCATTCTCTACACAACCCAAGGGGCTTGGCGCATTGGTGCCGCCAGTTTTCCCCAAACGCAAATCGCGATCGCGGTGAGCCTGCAAAGCATTGATCAGGAAATGGCGGTGATTCGTAATATTTTTGTGATTGCCATTCCCGCTGTTTTGCTATTGGTTGCTGGGGGAGCCTGGTTGCTCTCCGCCCAAGCCCTACAACCCATTCAGCAACTCACCCATGTGATTCAAAAGGTATCCAGCAAGGGATTGGATCAACGGGTGTCCGATCGGGGCATCGATCGGGAATTTGTCGAACTGATTCAGGTGTTTAACCAAATGCTGGAACGGTTGGAGCAGAGCTTTAAGCAAGCGTCCCGGTTCAGTGCGGATGCGGCCCATGAGTTAAAAACACCGCTGACAATTTTGCAAGGTGAATTAGAACAAGCGCTTCAACAGGCGGAAACAGAATCTCCTCTGCAACAACAGTTAGGAAACTTGCTGGATGAAGTGCGTCGCCTCAGTAGCATTGTGCGGAAACTGCTGTTGTTATCGCTGGCAGATGCAGGACAGATGCGCCTGTTTAATACTGAGGTGAATCTATCGGCAATGCTGCTGGAAATGCTAGAGGACTTTGATTTATTAGCGCCAGAATTGACAATTAAAACCGATATTGCAGCAGCTTTAATCGTCTGGGGCGATCGGGATTTACTCATCCAGGTGTTACAAAATCTCTTTAGTAACGCGATGAAGTACAATCTGCCCAATGGTTGGATCGAAATTCAAGCGCAGTCAAAGGTAAACCAGATTAGCGTCATTGTTCGCAACGCCTCCAGGGATCTACCCACCTACGATCGCCAACATATTTTCGATCGCTTCCATCGGGGTGACCCAGCCCGTACCCGAAAAATTGAAGGAACGGGGTTGGGGCTGAGCCTCGCGCGGGAAATTGCCCGTGCCCATGGTGGGGATTTGCAGATGGATGCAGTGGTACCGGGTCAAACCGCCTTTGTGCTGAGCCTGCCTATTCGTCAACGGAATTGAATCAAGCCGACTTAACGCGATGACGACGCATTACCTTCCGTATCTCATCTGCTAGGAGAATGATAATCGGACAGAGCAAGAGTAACCACCAGTAATGGGATGGAAAGGGAGCCGTTGAAAAAATGGTTTGAAAGGGGGTGAAGTAGATGACGGATAAAATAATTATCCACTCCACTAGAATACCGATCCAAATTAATGGATTACTGAAAAAGCCCAACCGGAAAATGGAAATCCGTTCCGATCGACAGGCGAAAACGTTCCCATCCTGTCCTGCGACGATCGCGGCTAACATCAAGGTTGTGGCTTGGTGATAGATTGCGAGAACCGATGCATCCGCCGATCGGGCTAGAATGCTAGGGGTTGCGGCCTGTAGGTCGCTTAATCCATAGCCGTGGGCCAACCAAACGAGAAAGAAGCCTGTCATACCTAACAAGCCTTCAATCAATCCTAGGAAACAATAGGCGCGTAGCATCAGAGCCTTATCCAGCAGCGGTTTAGATTGCCTGCGGGGAGGCTGTTGCATGGTGCCCACTTCTGGCTTTTCTGCGCCGAGGGCGAGGGCGGGTACCATATCCGTTCCTAAATCAATGGCTAGAATTTGTAAAATCACCAAAGCTGGAGGAATCTTAAAGAGCACCATCCCTAAAAAAGGTAAGAACTCCGCCACGTTGGAGGACAGAATATAGGTCATAAATTTACGAATATTCTGATAAACCGATCGACCTTGTTCGATCGCACTCACGATCGTGGCAAAGTTATCATCGATGAGGACAATATCTGCGGCTTCCCTTGCGACATCGGTTCCATTTAAGCCCATGGCAATCCCAATGTGGGCCGATCGTAAAGCCGGAGCATCATTCACCCCATCTCCCGTGACTGCTACAATGTGTCCCAATTCTTTATAGGTTTGCACTAACCGTAGCTTTTGTTCCGGTGCCATGCGAGCGAAGACTAATCCTTCTGTCCAGCGATGGAGAATCTGTTTCAGTTGTGCATTGGATAGATGATTGAGCTGCTCTCCCGTAATGACCCGTCGTTTACCATCCATCAAACCAATCCGACGGGCGATCGCTTCGGCAGTCAGGCCGTAGTCTCCCGTTACCATCGTCACCTGAATCCCCGCTTGACGACATTGGGCGATCGCGTCGGCTACTTCCGGGCGAGGTGGGTCAAACATCGCTACTAGGCCAATAAAGGTCAATTGCTGTTCGAGGACTTCCGAGGGGCAGGTTTCTAATTGCTGATCCCCCTCCCGGATCGCCACGCCCAACACCCGATAGCCCCGACTGGCAAGGCGATCGTTTTCCGCCATAATCTGCGCTTGAATCTCTGGTGTTAGGGGGTCACAGTGATTGTCCCGTAGCACTTGCTGGGAATGCTGCAAAACGTCCAAGGGTGCACCTTTTGTGATGGCGAGGCGGCTTGCTGTCGATCGCCAAAGACTCTGATCCTGGCTGACATCTAATAGCACCGTCATCATCCGCCGCACGGAATCGAAGGGAACTTCCCGCCGTCGTGGGAGGGTGTGCTGCAACTGGTCTAAATCTAACTGGGCCTTGCGCCCCAGGGTAACGAGGGCAGCTTCCGTGGGATCGCCCACTGCCTGCCACTGGCTAGAACCGGGCTGACAGCGCACCTGGGCGTTGCAGCAGAGGGCAGATCCAGCAATCAGTTGCATCACCTGTGATCGCACGCGCCCATCTTCAATTTCTACTCGGCCTGTAGTGGGATCGTATCCCGATCCCGTGACTTCAATTTCTCCTGGGCCATTGTCGCGCAGCATCCAAAGATGGCGTACGGTCATTTCATTTTTTGTTAATGTTCCCGTTTTATCGGTGCAAATCATGGTTGTTGCACTGAGGGTTTCCACGGCTGATAACCGTCGAACTAAAGCATTCTTTTTCGCCATGCGCTGTACCCCGATCGCCAGCGCTAAACTCACCGTAGGCAGCAATCCTTCCGGCACAAAGGCGACAATAATCCCGATCGCGAAGACAAAACTTTCCTTCAGCCCCATGCCCACCAGCCATTTGGTTAGTAAAAAGACAATCACACCCATGCTAAGCGCGATCGTGGTAATTACATGCACGACTTGGGTGATTTGCACTTCTAGGGTGCTGGGTTCCCGTTTGATATTGGCCGTTAAGTGGGCGACTTGGCCAAATTCCGTGTGGGTTCCTGTGGCATAGACTACACTGAGGCCCCGGCCTGAGGCCACGGTTGCCCCTGCAAACACGAGGTTCGGCGCATCCGCTGCTCGCATTTTTTCGCTGGCTATGGGCTCCATGTTGCGCGGCACGGGCATGGATTCCCCCGTCAGCACCGACATATCCATGTAGAGCGACTGAGCCTCCACTAACCGGGCATCGGCGGAGATGCGATCGCCTTCCTCCAACTGCATGACATCCCCCGGAACCAGGTCTCGGGCTGGGATCACTTTTAGAACTCCATCCCGATACACTTTGACTTGGGCTGGCAGCACTTGCTTGAGGGCTGAGAGGGCTTGTTCTGCTTGAAACTCCTGCCAAAAACTAAAGAGGGCGTTAATCCAAATCACAGCCCAAATGGCCCAGCCCAGTTCCGGTGTTCCAGACACAAATGCCAAAATGCCGCCCACCCACAATAACAACGCCATGAAGTGGGTCAGTTGGTCGGTAAATCGCAGAATCAGGGGACGCTGGGCGGGTTCGGGTAATTCGTTAAATCCATACTGTTGCAGGCGGGCGATCGCTTCGGTTTCTGTCAGGCCCTGGGGCGCACTTTGGGAAACTTGATAGACCTCATCTGGGGTGATAGTCCAAACTGGAGGATGAAACGGCATGGGTGATAGATTCCTTAATACAAACCCAACGATTAATACGTCATAGAAACGTTATCTAGAGAGATACTATACGCTCTAAATCCATTGACTTAGGGATTAATATAGGTTGCATTAATAATTCATCGGAGAACGTGACGACTATAACAATTCTGATGAGTTCTTAAGCAATGGGTTGATTAATGGATGGTTGGATAAAAAACAAGCTAGCTAAAAATTTTAGCTAGCTTACCTTGAGAATGCTGCATCTTGAGAATGCTGCACCTTGAGAATCTGCATCTTGAGCATACTGAACGTTCCCTAGGCCCAAAGATCGGGTGTGAATGGATAATCCCATCAATGTCAGCTCTACGCTCTAGCCAAACCAGTGGGAGGGGGTTAAGCCTGCATCACATTCTTCTGGAATTTGAGCGGGATCACTAAATTCTTTGAGCAATTCCAGAATGCCCTCATGGATAATCATGGGAATGGAGGCTTCCGCTTGCATCGAACAGACTCGCCCATTATGAAAGCCCTGTTGTTCCTCTGACTGGTCGGCATCACAGGTTGAATAAATACTCTGTACCCGCGTTAGTACATAGGCGACCAATTCTTGACGCATGTCAGGATTTGCAAACACCTTGTGATAGGGATAATCGGGATAGTTGGAAAGAACTTCCTCAATTTCAGCGAGTACCACAGGTGTGGTTAAGTTAACCAGCATCTTTGTCATAGAGCCATCTCCTTGTCATAGAGTCATCTCCTTTGCTAGGGGGTAGTATTCAAAACCTGTTAATCCCCCACTACGTCTCCTGTCAAAGTCTCCTGTCAAATCTTATGTTTAACTTTTTGTTTAACTTTCTGTTCAACAAAAAGTTAAACGTTCTGTTCAACCTCCCGTTGAGACTTTTGTTAAATCTCTTGCTCAACTTTTAATCATCAGAGTCGCAATCTACTTGCAGTGAGAAATTTCCCCTACCTGCAATAGGTTGAGGGGAAATCCACAGAAGCTATCCATCGTCCAATGCTTTGGAATTAGTAGGAATGCTAATCCCATTTGACTCATTTCATGCATTACGAATGACCTTTGGCTGACTCTCCAGAAAAAGGCTGGACGCCGGTTTCTGGGTAATCATCATCACTCGGCCCAAAAATCCGAGTCACGGCTTTGCCAACGAAACGCATTAATTTCTGGCCATTACGTTTGCTAATCACCATTACTTTTCGAAATGTCCTAGTCATCTGGAAACCTCCTCTAACCAACTGAAAATGATCCTGAACTGAAAATGATCCTGATTGGGAATCCTTAAGGTTGCAATTTTCTTAAGGGCGATCGCGCTTGGAAGCGATCGAGATTGGAAGCTACGATCGACCGGATGGAAGCGACTGTTGCCAACAGCTTTCTAAATGCTGGGTAATTTGATAATCCCAACACCGTTCTAGAAACTGAAGCCGTTGTTTTTCCATAAACCGTTGGGGATGCCATACCACGCCTTCCGTTGAGCTAAATAGCGGTTGGCAGAGATACTCCCACCATAGGGAACGCCGTAGATCCAAGAATTGATTGAAAATAAACATGGGCAACACCCCCATCCATACCAAACCTATTGCAAGGAAAATTCGTGAACAAATTGCTGTCGTGTTAACGGGGCTTCTAGCACTAATCCTTCGCCACCCAATGGATGTGATTGATCCAAGACCTGCCCTTCTACCGCTAGATAAACCTTGGCTTTGGGGTCAATACTGGTGACGGTGTAGAGTACCTGCGCCACCCGATGAATTAAACTGCTGCTGCCGCCCCCTTGGGCAAATTCGCGGGATAGATTGACGTGAATGCCATCGGGTTCGATCGTCAGCGCCAAGAGGCGGGTTCCTGGGGGAATAGTTGTACTGACTCCGGGATTAGGGGGCGATCGCAGCACGTGTTGCAGACTTTCCGTCAACTGTTGTGCGATGGACGCCTGGGCTGACACCGGAACCCTTTGCGCGACTAATTCGAGCCGATCGCCCTGCCCTTGCAGCCAATAGGCTTGGGGGGAACCGAGCAGTGTTGGAGAAAGCAGGGTCAGTCCTTGCTGGGAGGGTACCAGTTCCCGCACCGGAGCCGACATTAAAAGGGTGCCGAGCCACCAGGTGCCTCCCAAGGCCAGCAGGAGCAAGAGGGCAGAATTGAACAAGGCATCCCGCACCAAGAACGGTTTCTGATTGGGTGGTGGTTGCTGGAGTCTCATCTAGTCCTCCTTGCCCCTAAGCTAGCTGAACTTTACATGCTCTCTTAGATGATTAAGCTTCTCCTCACACAATGAATGCAATCGTGACACCTATCTTGCTATCTTAAGCAATATCTACAATGATAGCTAAAGTGATGTCTACAGTGATAGCTAAGTAGTGGCACCCTGGAAATTAGACAGGAGCCCCAATGCTATCGGCAGCGCGACGGTGGGTCGTTTCTTCTAGGTGGGCTTCCTTTTGTCGATCGCCGACTACCGCTTCCCTCGCTTCTTCGGCAATCTGGTTCCCCTCGGGCTGAGCCATAGCTGCTGCTGCTCGACTATGCACGGCTTCTGCCCGCTGTTCGGCTTTGAGGCGATCTTCAGTGACGGCTTCTCGCATTTTTTCTTGCAGTCCTAAATCGACTTTGACGACATTGCGCCGGGGCGTTGTCACTTTTGGCATCGTCAACGTCAACATGCCATCTTTGAATTCTGCTTTTACAGCTTCATTCTCAACGGTAGCGGGCAACGGTACTATGCGATAGAACTTGCCATAGCGGAGTTCAGACCGCAACATCCCGTTCTCTTCTGATTTAGACTCCTCACGGTGTTCGCCGGAGATAGTGACTGTATTTTCTCCAACTTCCACGTTCAATTCTTCAACGGGGATTCCTGGCACTTCTGCTTTCAAAAGAATGGCCGTCTCTGTTTCTTGCAATTCGATCGCTGGAGTCCAGGTCATGTCTCCCACTTTAGGCAGTAGATCCGTCAGCGGTTCACCGTGAACTAACGTATCAAAGAGATGATCCACTTGTTGCCGGAGAGCTTGGAGTTCTCTCAGGGGTTGCCAACGAATAAGAGACGACATACAGTTTCCTCCCTGTAGACGATGGATTTGAGAATGGAGTTAGAACCAGGCTAATCAATGACCTGATTGAAGCTTCATCTATAAGATAGGAAAATAATTTGAGGAACTTGTGAGGATACAAAAAGAAACATGAAGATTTTTTCTAAACATGAGAGATTTTTAGTTGGTCATGGCAACGGGTACGATCGCGTAACGGTCACGATCGTGGGATAAATCTGGGGATTTTATTTGTACGCTGTTTCCTAAGTCTCTGGGTAGCGATCGGCCAGCGATCGAACTTTTGCAGCAAATTGTCGGCGAATGCTCTCGGGCGCGATAATTTCACAGTCTTCGCCGTAGCGCAGGATCTCCCGGAAAAACCAGAAAGTACTGGTGATTGAGCGAATAATGCGTTTTGTTGCAACTGGGGCGACCAAGCTTTCTTCGAGCTTATCGTTCTTGTCAAGACTGCGATAAGCACCTGCCAGTCCCCGAAAAACGTGAAATTCTACGTCGATTCGATCGAGATCACGCTTCCATTTTGCTTTGAATGGGGTGATGGCGGCTTCGGGAATGCGATCGAGCCGGAAGGTACGGTTATGGGCTAATTCAGGAATATCTTGGTTCCCATCGGGTTCTTCGCACCAACATTGTAAATATTGACGTTTTTCGATTAAGTTGATTTGGGCATGACGGATGCTGAAGCTCCAAGGTTGTTCGTTGGCGTCATAGTAGGTCAGGCGGAAGGGTGTGTGGCTGCGAATGTGGCGATCGAGCAGTTGTCTCCAGGGCGGAGGTGGATTGTCAAGGAATTTTTGGAGTTCGGTGCGTTGGGGGAGGGTTAGCTCGCTGCGGGAGAGGAGAAATTCGGCAAGAGCTTGGGCTTCGTCGATTTTGCCGACATCAATGAGTGTCTGTTGGGCAGTGATGAGTGTTTGAATGCGGGTAGTAGGCCAATCGTTGTTAGGTGTGATGAGAAATTTGCGTTGGGCGATCGCTTTGACGAGCTGGGAGATGCTGGGTTTGCCGCCCCAGGTTTGACCTAGGGATTCTGCCAATTCTTCCAGCTTTTGCTTGTCCTGTGGGGTGACGGATAGGTTGATAGAGCGGGTTTTGCCTGTCATGGTTCATGTGTGCGCACACTTTTATGCGTATACTGCTACTCGTCTCCGATTTTACGTGGCAGAATGTGAGACAGCAAGCCAATGCGCACAGATCTTGTTTTAGGTGCAGCCCAGATGTCTCACGCTAATGCCTTCTCGCCTTACGCTGTTCAACTCAAACCTGTCTATTCTTGTCCGGCGGGGGCGATGCCAGAAAATTTAATTCTGCCCAATGGTTGGACGTTGTCTTGGCATCAATTAGAAACGTTGAAGGCGCTGCGGGATCCCAATGTGGATGTGGTGTTCCATGCGGGAATGACGGGCGATGGTAAGAGTTTGGCGGCGCAGTTGCCAGTGCTGCAAGGGGACATGTGCGCGATCGCGCTTTATCCTACGAATGAATTGGTGCGGGATCAGGAAAGTCAAACTCAGCATTACATTGAGAAATTTCGGCCACCGAATGAACCCAGGGTCACGCGCTTGAGTGGGGCATTGTTGGAAATATATGCTGAGAATGAGGGCATTAGTAAGTTTGCGGCCATTTCTACCAAGGCTGCGCAGTCAGAGGTGTTACTCACCAACCCTGATATTTTTCACTACCTGCATCGCAAAGCCTATTTAACGAAAGAGGATGCACCGGATAAGCTCTATGGGCGACTGGATAAGGATTTTGATTTATTTATTGGGGATGAGTTTCATGTGTATGCAGTACCGCAGATTGTTGGATTAATTAATACTCTGTTGTTGATTAAGGCAACTAACCGTCGTAAGAAGTTTTTATTGCTATCGGCAACGCCGGATGATCAGTTAATTAAAAGGTTAGAGACAGCAGGATTTCGCTGTCGGGTGATTGATCCATTAAAAGAAGGTAAATATCAATTTCCAGATACGCCAGCAGCGCAAACTGCTTTACAGATGCAGGGATGGCGGCAGATAGCCCGATCTATTGATTTAGAATTTGTCTCTCTAGAACCGGTTGCCAAGGCTTCGGAAACTTGGTTAAAGGATCAGGCGATGCAGATTTTGCACCATTTCCAGGCGCATCCAGGGTGCAAAGGAGCGGTGATTTTGAATTCGATCGCATCTGTGAAGCGATTAGTCCCGTTTTTTCAAGCGATCTTTCAGCCCCAGGGTTTAACGGTGGGTGAGAATACAGGGTTATCGGCGCAAAGTACTAGGGACGCATCTTTGACGGCAGATCTGGTTTTTGGGACAAGCACGATCGATGTGGGGGTGGATTTTAAGATCAATTTTTTGATTTTTGAGTCGTCGGATGCGGGGAATTTTATTCAGCGATTAGGGCGATTAGGGCGACATGATACGAATACTCAAGGCCAGCCTTTTGATGGGTTTTGGGCCTATGCCTTGGTGCCGAATTTTGTGGTGGAACGGTTGTTTTTGGGCGGGAAGCCGCCTTTGGTGGGAGGTGAACGATACGATCGGCCTACACTCAATGGAGTGATCAAAGAGAATTATCGGCAGCTCAATGATTTTCGGGGTTATTACAAACGTTGGGGGGCGGTGCAATCGTTGAGCATTGGGATGGACTTAGGCCATAAGACCATTCAGCAGCAGTATGCAGGAAGTCGGCAGGTTTTTCTATCGGCCTGTGAACAGGTCTTTGAAACGAGTATCCGTCAGGTGCATCACAAGGTGGGGGAACTGGCAAAGGAATGGCAGGAAGGATTTGGGCAGAAAGGTTGGGGGCCGATCGCGGAGGATGCTTGCAGTTTTCGGGGGAGTAGTCCGCTGTTGTGTGGGATTTATGATGAGACGGAGCCCAATGAGGCTGAACGGTTTAAGACCTATGATTTACCGGGTATTTTAAGCAATTTGGAGATTGAACTGTGGACAGAAGCGGCGTTTCTGCGGTCATTGGAAGCAACGGCTAAACGATCGGGACAACCGATTCCTAAGGGGCGATACCAATATTGTTTAGCGTTTATGAGGTTAAAGGCATATCGGGAGGAGCGATCGAATTGGAAGTTTCATTTTCCGGGGCTGTTGGAGACTGTGGCAAATGCCTATCGGGTACAAATCTTGACGGGGCTGGAGGTGTGGCAGCCGGAGAATCGTTGGGCTGCGGAGATTAATAAACGCTTGCGCACCCAGGCCACGGTCAGCTATATTCTGCCCCGGCCCGTAGCAGAGGTGCGGCAACGGCTACGGTTACCGATGCATTTTCAGATTTACCCGATCGGTGACCACTCCAGTTTTCAGGAGCCAACTCCACCCTACTCAATCGCGTTTGGGCAGAGTGCATTGTTGTTAGAGACATTGACTGGTTGTTTCAAAAGCAAAGGATATGAGATATGGATTGCAGGTTAATTAGGGGGGGAGAGGGCTTGACTAGTAGATATGTCAGATTTCAATACCTGATAGGCATTCCGTCGTTTTTTACAGTCCAACAGACTGCAAGAACTGACCTCTCCCATCATCAATATAGCAGATCGGGCGATTTTTTGAACTCGTCCTGACATATCTACTAAAAAGAATCTATACTTTAGGGGTCGTTATTTAGCAACAACCAACATATGTTTGCGCCTGAACCAGAGATCGTTCTTCTGCGCCACACGGTCAATCGAGTCTTTGATCGGTTAGAGAATAAGCTAGATGCGCTTACGATCAAACAAAATGAACAAGAGCATCAGCTAGAGTCTTTTGCCGAAAAGCAAGATGAGCATAATTTATTAATCCATCAGCTTATTCAGCGGATAGATGCTCTTGAAGCGCAAAATCGTGTAGAGCAGGACAGGCATAACGAAATTGAACATCTAGTGAATCCGTACTCAGATGAAGGGCAACCAATTTGTAACTTTTCCACACGTTGGCTTGATGATGATGAGGTCTAGATGAAAGTTGAGTCGATCGATGATGTAAAAGCTAAAATTCCTGAACTCCTAGAGCAGGTTCCCTACTTAACGCTTTTGGTTCTCTTTGGCTCACGGGCTTGGGGTGACCATCAGCCCTCTAGCGATTGGGACTTTGCCATGCTGTTTGATGAAGATCTGCGCCAACAGTATGAACCGAACAGTGGTTGGGAGCGATATCGATCGTGGACAATTCTACAAAAGCTCCTAGATCTGGGCGATGACGAGATGGATTGGATCGATCTCAAAGATGCTTCAGAAATTTTGGCGCATTCGATCGCTGAAGAGGGCGTTGTAGTTTACGAAAATCCGGCGTTGCTGAATAGGGATATGATTTACTGTGGGACGGGCACATCACCAAATTTGAGATAATGCAGTAGCAGGCGAATTGAGTGCTTCAGCATTTCTACAGATTTGGAATAACACAAGGTCTTACGA